>JAQFVO010001187.1 GCA_027942505.1 Endozoicomonas sp.
GCGGCAGCGATAATATCGGGATCATCCCACAAGGAGGGAGCGGCGAAGCGCAGGGCCTCACCATTGTTATGCAGGGCTAGGGTGACCAGAGGTTTATCGCTGCATAAACCGGCTGGGGCAAATTCCAGTGCCAGACCGTTTTGTTGCACCGCGATGGCCACAAGCTGTGTACGGGTCCGTAGTTGTGTATGAACATACTGCAATGCCATACCATCGTTGCGCAGCGCCAGTTCCACCACATCCGGGTCTGCCCGCAGTGATTCATCGGCGTGTTCCAGCGCCTTGCCCTCGCTGGCAACGGCAAGCCTCACCACGTCACGATCACCACGCAGCCTGTTACTGGCATGCTCAAGCTGTTCCCCATGGTGTTTCAGCACCATACGTACCAACTCGTCATCATCACGCAGCGCAGGGCTGACAAGCCTGAAATTCTCGTAATCACGCTCCACGGCCTCCATCATGAGCGGTTTGACACCGTAAAAGAACCTTGGCAGATAGCTCTCGATGTCATGGCCCGGACTCTGCCGGGATACCGCCAGGCGGGCGAAACTGGGGTCGCTGCACATCCACTTTGGCGCATACTTCAGTGCTTCGCCCTTGCTTTGCAGGGCAGCGGTGACTATATGCGGATTATTCCGTAACCGTTCACTGGCATAACGCAGGGCCATGCCATCACTTTTTACGGCGATGGATACCAGCTCAAAGTCATCACGCAGGGCATCGCCGACATACTCCAGCAGCGTCCCCCTTTTTGCCACTGCGTGCCTGGCCAGAGCGTTATCCTGACGTAATGTCACGTCGAGATACTTAAAGGTGTCGGGATTGCAGTTGATCAACAGCTCGACTATCTCCCGGTCGTGCAAAAACTCAGCCATCAATTGCCACTGCAAAAAGATGGGGCCCATTTTCAGATAATCGATGACCATTTGCCGGTACAGCTGATCATCCTCAAGCACGTCACTATTGAGCACCCAAACGGGACGGTAATTCTCTTTATCATCTTTGGAAGCCAGCAAAAGCAACTCTCTGAGAAATGACCTTTCCTGTTTCACAGCCCTGGTAAAGTAGCTGGCACAAAACGGATCACGGGTCACAGCCAGAGTGGCAAGCTTTTGAAAAATGGCTGGATTATTGGTTAGCTCCGAGCCGATATGCGGTAAAACATCCTCTGCGCGCTGACAATGACGCAACGCCTGGGAAACGATGTCCACATCGTTTTTAAAGTGAGCCGGAGCATCGGCCAGGGCATCCGGGTGGCAGCTGATGGCAGCCCAGACCACGGCCCTCTGGTTGCCAAGCGGTGGCGCAAGAAACTTCAGAATGTGACCATTTTGAGACACCAGCCGGATGGCCGTTGCCTCGTCATCGAACCAGGACGTCCATTTTCGCACCCAGTGAGCAGCTTTGGCCGGATTGGTTAAAACAAAATGCCACAGCACGGTGCGCCTGTCGGCTTCATTCTGGGCGCTGAGCAGCTGGCCGATCCGATCATCGCTGGCCCCTTCGAATATTCGGCCCGCCACCTCCAGGTGGGCCAACGCCTTGCTGTGAGTCCAGGGGTTGATCAGGGAGCGGGTGGTGGCGCCACGAAGCCAATAGCTATGAGCAAGGGCGTGCGCATTGGCCTCGGCAAAGGCGGGGTTGGCCAGTCTTTCCCGAATCGCACTCATACTCCAGGGCGTCAGAGTGCCGTCAAGATGGAATTCATTAAAATCCTGGTCGATGTTTTGAAGGCTGCCTAATAACGCAAGGATGTCGACAAACAGCTTCTGCATGATCTCCCCGGAGGGGATTCGGGTAAATTCAAACAGGATCTGGTGTGACCGATCGTTGTAGACAATATCCGGCGCACCCAGACCGTCTGTCGGTGGGGTCTGGGCCAGCGTTTGGGCCAGAAACCACAATCGTAGCCAGCGCCCGTTTTGTTTGCACAAGGGCCCCTGCTGTTCACCGTAACGCAGGCGCAAGGTGCGCTCCTTGCCACCCTCAGCCTGCGTCAGCAGCTCCACGGTGCAGGCGTGGCACAGCAACTGAATGGCCATCTGTGCATAGTCGGGCATACTCAAGACCCTTACCCGAAGGGCATCCATTGCCATCAGCGCCTTGAAGCATGCGCTGTTCAGCAATTGTTGCGAAGAGGCAGACGTGAAATCAACAAACTCGATGGTGCTGCCCATACTCGACGAGTAAGTCTGCACATGACCCTGCCCTGATGCACTGGCCACGGGCGCAATCATGGTCAGAAAAGCCGCGTGCAACCATAAAACCAGCTGATGGATGCTGTTGATACTCTCGCAGTCCCCGATGCTCACCTGCCACAGCAAATGCCTGCTCAGCTGCTGACAACTACGCAGCCAGCGTTGCAGACTGCTTTGCGGGCGTGGCAACTCGGCGTCGGTGAAAAATGGGTGGTTGAACGCTGCCCGTGCTGTGTTGACCCATTGGACAATCTTGTCCAGTCGCCCGCGCAGCAAGACCAGCTCATCCCGACATTCGAGAGACAGGGCGATATCACAGGCCGTCCCCAGCATTAATAACTGTTCGTAGCCGTCCAGAAAAGCCTCAGCCTCGACCAGAAAGTGGCCGATCTCCCGGGCACAGTGGTTGACAATCTCTGCGCGCCGGGAGTGCATACTCAATTGCACCGCTGTGCGGTTTGACAGGCAAAGGTGCAGCAAACGCTGCGGCCCCATGAAATCCAGTAACCGTTCATTGCTCTGTGCAAGCCACTGGAATAGATGATCCACCCGGTCGATATTTTTCGGTGAAACCGGCTGCCGCCAGGCAGCCGTAAAAGCCATGGCTGTCTGGTAATCGGGGCCTGCACCGGCGCAGTTATCCAGCAGCTCTTGCTGCAGGTCACCGGCCAGTAAAAATCCACCGTCGTGTTTCTGGAACTGGCCGCATACCAGCGTCA
>JAQFVO010001198.1 GCA_027942505.1 Endozoicomonas sp.
AGACGCTGGCCCTTCTGGAATTCACCAATATCACTCCTCGAGGGCTGGACTACGTTCTGACTCAGAAAGTCAGGATCACTAACTAACACCCCGGATTCTAAGGAGTTATAACAATCAGAGTGGCTAGGCACACGGCCGGAAGGTTGAAACTCGGCGTAGTCTGATAATATCTTATACAGACAGTGTTCATCACCTTGTGCAGCACCTTGCAGCGTGTAAGTGTGAGTTGGAAGCTGCATGAGAACCGCTTTAACCTTGTCAATAGGGTCATGCAAATAACTACCCCGTTTCAAATAATGAGCAAGTAAGTGGACTTGTTGTTCTCTTGTCACCTCTGCTTTTTTCTTTTTGGCAGCGCTCTCCAGTTCAATGTGCTGAGTTTTTTCATTCGCCGGCCTCTGCGCAACTGATCCCTGGACATTCAATTTATGATTGGGCTCAGCGCAGGATTCCAAGTATTGCAAAACAGCCGCCTGCTCATCATCTGTTAATTTAACAGCGTACTTTAATACTTTACACAGAGCTTGTTTCTCCATTGAGTGAGGCTTCAATCGCATTATTTTATCGACTTTATCTTCCCCAATACCCAAGGACATCAATCCAGATTTGATGAACAGCGAAACATTTCCATCTTCTGGCCTTACCTGTTGTATAAGATATGACGGTAAATCTGCCAACTGTGTCACTTGGGGCTGTAACGAGGTGACTGAAGGGCTTGAGCCATTAACAGGCCCTGGGCGGGATCGGTCAACTGGTGATCTCCGGACATCCGGTTCATGCTTGAACTCACCACAGGATTGCAGGAATTGCAAAACATCCACCAGCTCATCATTCGTTAATTTAACAGCGTATTTTAATTCGTTACGCAGAACTTCCTTGTCCATTGAGTGAGGCTTTAATTGCATTATTTTATCGACTTTATCTTGCGCAATCCACAAGGACATCAAGCCAGCTTTGATGAACCGTGCACTTTCGTCTTCTGGCTCTACCTGTTGTACAAGATGTGACGGTAAATCTGCCAACTGTGTGACCCGTGGCTGTATCGAGGTGGCTGAAGAGCTTGAGTCATTCACAGACTCTGGTCGGTCAACTGGAGTAACTTGTTGCTGAGCTTCCGGGGTTTGACTGGCGTTGGCCGGTAACTTTTGGCTACCGGGCTTTGTGCCATCAGCAGGTTGAGGGTAACCGGGATTGCCGGGAGCAGATCCAGTTTTTGCAATACCGACTTTGCCCGCTTTTTTGGCCAGGAGCATACATTGAACCAGAACTTTATTGGTAACAGAGTCCAAAGTGGATTCTGGTCGAACGATTATGCTGGTCATTGCACGTTTTACATCGTCAAAACTGTAACGACTGCCGACCCTGTGCCCGTGATACTGCTCATCGTGGAACCTGTGAAAAATCTCAACGGCGCTGAAATGAATATCAGGATTTGCTGCCAGGGCTGTCGGATTCGGCGCTGGCAAACTGCAAACCTCAGGCACCTCATCTGTCCGCTGGCTGGTAGACAACCTGTTAGTCGAGCAAGAATCTGTTGAAGAACAGTGTGGATTGGCTGCTGCTGATACATTGCCAGGTTCAGGCTGATGTGCCAAGCAGGTTCGGACACCAAATCTCGCCTGATTTTCAGGATCAGGGCTGTTGGTACCCTCCCCTTGCCTGATTGCGGGTCGATCGTCTACGCCCTGAATTCTATGGTCAGATCCTGATTGGCCGGCGTTGTAGTCCCCGTTCATTATTGTTCTGCTCCTTAATTTCATGGAATTCGTATTCCTAGTTAGAGTGTTTAAATCCCCAACAATTCAATCCAATCAATTAATTTAGGGCAGCAGCATGGCAAAAAGTGCCGGTTACTTTACTGTGCTGTTATTGTGCACAGGATGACAGCGGAGTCTGTGATCGGTTCTTTATTGCCACTTTTCTTAATTAATTCAAGAAATTAAAAAACCCTGAACGTATCACCACACACGAGTAGTTAATAGAGTCAGACAGAGTCGCAACCGGCGACGGTTACTGTGGAGGCAACGTTCGAAGTAGCTTATCGGGGAAAGACCCCGGTGAGAAGACACCGGGGTGGCAGGATTTAGAACACAGTCTGATCTTCAATACCAGTGGTCAGAGCCGACAGGGACTTCTCCACCAGCTGCCTTCTCAGGCCTTTTTCTTCCGCAGTGTCGAGCTTTGGATTGCCCAGCGGATGCGGGATGGCCACCGCCGGAACGATCCGGTTGGCGCCCACAGTCTGAGAGATAGGCACTACGGTAGCGATGTGTACCACAGGCATGACTTTTTCGATTTCCTTGACGAGCGTTGCACCGCAACGCGTGCAGGTTCCTCAGGTGGAGGTGAGGATGGCGGCGGAAACCCCGGCATTGAGCAGGTGCATGGCAATGGCGTGGCCATAGGCTTTGGCATTGGCCACTGAAGTACCGTTACCCACAGTGGAGTAGTACAGGTCATGCAGCTTGCCGATCTTGCCTTCGCGCTCCATATCGCGCAGTACGTCGACCGGCAGAACACGGTTCGGGTCCTGGTTACAGGCCACCGGGTCGTAGCCGCCGTGCGCCGTTTCATGGCTTTCGCAGGTCAGGGTTTGCAGGCCGGCGATGCTGTACTCACCAAACTTGGAGGCACTGGAGGACTCAATACGGTCCGGGTTGCCCTTGGGCACCACGCCGCCAGAGGTCACCAGGGCGATGGTCGCCTTGCTCAGGTCAAGCACCGGAGGCTGTGGCTCAACGCGGTCAAATACCGGCATTTCATACTCGGTCTTGAACGACTCACCAGCGAGTTTGCTGATCAGCATGTTCACTGCACGCTTGGCTCCGCGCTCTTCGCTGAACACGTTGACGCGCAGACCACGGGGCATATAGCCCTCTTCTTCCGGAGTGCCGAGCTTGCCTTCTTTCTCTGCCCAGGCCGTGATCAGTGCTGCCATGGCAGGCAACGCCTGACGCATACCGGCAGCGCTGTTGCTGGTTGGCACCATGTAGGAGTAGTTTTTATACAGCTCGTAACCGGGGTTCTCATTGTACATACCACTGATGGTGGCGATACCCAGACCGTGAGCCACTTCACCCACCTTGCCGCAGGCCATGCCGTAACGGCCAGCGTTGAAGGCCGGACCGGCCACCAGCAAGTCAGGCTTAATCTCTTCGAGAATCTCGCGGATGCCCATGCAGGCTACACCTTCGTTCTCGTTGAAGTAGGAGTCGCCACAAATAATGGTCTTGACGATTTCGCCCTTGCCCGCAAGCAGCCCCTGCAGTGCGGCACCCGGACCGACCGGGCCATTGACCAGTTCGATGGGCAGATTGGCGGCTTCTTCGCCGCCCTTCTGTCCGAAGAACTGGTTAATGTAATGAACAATCTTGATGGTCATGATTGGTTCTCTTGTTAATAAACGTTTACTGTCTTACAAATCGATTGTTGGTATTAACCGGCAATTGACGTCAGATTGTGATAACCCAGTTCATTGGTGGAGCCGGTAATCACCTGAATTTCGGCGGTAATAGAGCCATCAGCGTGCAAGCTGCCGTCCCAGCCACCAGCGATCACGTTGGCGTAAGTATCGTGACCGATGACCTTGTCCATGGCCGGCAGATGGACCACCTGGTTGGCGTTACCGTTGGTCACCACCGCGTCGCCTTTGGGCGTGGAGTCGGCCAGGGACTGACTCTCACCGTTCTGGCCGGCGTATTCGTCGGTCAGCAGTACGGTTTTAATGCCAGCGTCTTCCAGCTTGCGGCAGTTCATCACCAGGTCAGCGTCCGGGTTACCGAAGCCTTCCTCACTGATAATCACCGCATCCAGACCCATCTGCACCGCCAGCTTGGCCACGTAGTTGGAGGAGCGCTCCTTGTCGGCCAGGGTAACGTTTTCGTTGGTGACGATCACGCCCATAAAGTTGTACTTAGTGCCGTGATGCTCATACAGCTCATGGATAACCGGGCTGTTCTGGTGCACGATGCTCGGGTTCTTGTCACAGGCAGAGACGCAGTTGCCGCTCATGATCGCCCCATCCATCACCTCGGTCGGGTAGAGCAGAGTCGGCAGAATGGTCTTGACGTCAACACCATACAGATAGGTGTCGTGCAACAGGCCCTGGCTTTGCAGCATGTAGACATAACCGACCTTGGGCAGGTTAGGGTACTGGGCAGCCTGTTCCAGCAGTGGCTTGGTTTCGTAGGTGCGACTGTCGTCAGCGGTGGCGGTTTTCGCCAGTTGACCGATCAGGTTAGCCGTCTCGATACCGACCTTACGCAGAATCGCTTCGTGGTCGTACTGATTACAGGTGTCGTCCACTTCGCAGGTGATGACCAGGTTCAGCGTTTTTGAGAATGGGGTGTACTCAGCACCCGGACCACTCATATCGATGATACCTTCCTGGAAGCCCACCACCTTGCCAGTGGTGACCACGGCCATGCCTTTCAGGACATGGGTACGGCCTTCGCCGACCATGGCTTCATCACCCGGATTGCGCCCGGGGAACATGCAGCCTTTGCCTTCTACCTTGCAACGCGGCTCGATCACGTCTTTCACCGGCATGATGCGGGTTTTGTCGCCCGGGCGGGCGATGTCCAGCGCCACACTGGCGATGCGATGGTCCAGCTCACGGATAAAACCGACCAGCTCCTGCTGATCGATCTGCACCGTACCAGCACTCAAGGCAGTGTTCTGCCCGAACTCCAGTGCTTTAACGTGAATGTTGCCAATCTCTAGTTTCATTATTTTCTCCTGAAGATGCCTGTTGATCCTGCGGATCACTCAAGCGATAAAACCTTCGGCCTTGAGCACACCCCTGGCCTGTTCCAGGTCATCCCTGGCCACCATGACCACCGGACCGGTACAGCCCATCCCTGTGCGGGCAAAAATCTGTTTCGACCAGAGTGCATCCCGGGCGGTCTCAATATCGAGAATATCGACGCCGTTGATATCGCCATCGGTGACCTTTTCTGGCGGTGCACTAACGACACTTGCCGTTGTTTGCGCGGCCTTGGGTTTCAGCCCCTGCAAAACGTCATCCAGACCAGCGGCCCTGGCAGCCTTGAGTTCCTCCTGGTACACCTTGAGCAGATCACCCCGGGCGCAGTCCGCCAGCAGGCGCATGGCCCCGGCAATCACCGGCGCACCGGAAGCGCGGGAGATAATGCCCACCAAACGGCTGGCACCGTCGCCAAGACCCGGCCCATAGCCGTAACCTAGCGCCTCATAACTGCCGCCGGTGTTAAAGGCGGAAAACATTTTCATCATCAGGTTGCCGGTCAGGCTGTCGGTCACCATGACATCGGCGGCCCCCTGCAGCAGGTCGTTACCGCGCATCAGCACACCACCGTCAGCCCGGGCCGACTCGGTAAACTGCAATGGATAACCATTGTCGTTCAGCTGGCGAAGCGCCCGCTCCACCTGGGCAGCGCTGTCAACATTGAGAATGCCTACGGTTGGCCGCGGGTTGCCGCTGGCTTTGGCCAGAGCAATCCCTGCGATGGCGTTTTTCACCATGGCACTGGCGCGAATGGTATCGCTGGTGCCGGTGGTCGTAGCCAGAATCATCTCCTGACCGAGCGCCGGGGTGATCACCTTACCCACCGTGCTGACACCAAGGGGGAAGCTGTAGTGCAGGGTGACGCAGGCATCAATACGCCCTTCATCCAGCAGTGCTTCCATGACCTGGTGACATTCGTGCAGATCAGACGCCGGGTGCCACTCAAAAGGCAGCTCGGCGTCCGTTTCCGGATTGCCGATCAGCACCGGCTCAATATCTCGGTACGCCCTTGCCGCCTGCACGGCAGCACGCACCAGTTCCGCAGACCCGTGCTCACTGCCCACCAGAGTCAGGCCGATACGCTGTTTGCGCCCGAAGCTGCCGCTGGTCAGGCCATCGGCCATGTCGCTGAAGGCACCGGCCAGAGCTTCATTAAGCGTTGCCATAAACGCCTCCTTATTGCTCTTTGGCCAGTAAACGTTCAGCGACGTCTTTCATCGCCTGTGCCACCAGGGTGCGAGCTTCGCTGGCATCAAAACCGCTGGCGGTTGTGCGGCCGCTGTTTTTCTCGATCAGGGTGGAGATACCATCGAACTGATTGGTCATACGCCCCAGGAACAGACTGCCCTTGCCCACCACCATAAAGTTGTTGATGGCACCACTGCGAATGGCATCACAACCGTGGCCCAGGTAAGGAACGCCGGAAGGAATGTGCCCTTGGGTCAGTGCATAGCCCACCACACCGTGTTTGGCGACAAAGTTCATCAGTTCGCTGCGCTCAAGCTGACCCTCTTTCACGGCCAGGGCGGCGATCATCTTATAGTTGGCTTCCGGCACATTACCGGCACCGGCAGGCTTGGTGATTTCGGCGTTTTGCATCTCGGTGGAGAACTTGTCCACCTCAGGAATGGTGCGCCCTACCCGCTTCAGCGGTGCAGAGATCAGGCTGGTCATTACGGCCTGTGGCGCAGAACCAGTACCGATGGTATGACGGCCGACAACGTCGGTATTGATAATTGGACTAACACCGTCGTTTTCACAGATGACGGTGGCAAAACCGGCCAGGGCATCTTCCAGCACCGGCAAACCTTTTTTCACATGGTCCCGGCCATTCATGGCCAGTTTGGCCACAGCACCACCGGCCACCACCATGACATTTTTGAATACGCCACCTTTGACCAGTGCCGCCGCATGAATAATGGCGTGTGCCGGCGCCGCACAGAAACCGCGCAAATCGCTGCCGGTGGCGTTGTCGCAGCCGACCAGCTCACCGATGGCCTTGGCAAAGTTGCCGCC
>JAQFVO010001208.1 GCA_027942505.1 Endozoicomonas sp.
CGCAAAGGTTCTGCCTTCAGATAACAACAGCCCAAACAGGACTGACTACCCAAGAGAGACAGAACCAGGTGAAAAACTTCGGACAATCGCTTCAGCGTTGCAAAGTCTGGAGCATGCTTGCCTTTTTCGTACTGATTCATTCTTGAACTGGCTGAGAATTCGTCAATTCCGGCGAGAATCCCCAGTTTCTTCTGTGACAACCCCTTTGCCAGCCGCGCTTCCCTCAGGCGCTTTGGAAGCGGTGACAAGGCTTCCGAGCTTCGGTTGCTCATAATAATCCCAGCTATAAAAGCTAAGATGTTCTGAGTTTTAGTTGTGCTACGATACTAAGGAATACTTAGCTATTGTGATGTAGAGCAATGAACAACCATAAACGTAAAAGCTATTCTCTCGCCTTTAAGATTCAGGCCGTGGAGCGTTATCTGGAAAATGAGAAAAATCTTAAAGCCACTGCGACTGAGCTGGATGTCCATCCGGCAACCATGAAGCATTGGATTCAAAAGGGCGTCGATGGTTTAAAAGAACAGCTGGTGAACCCTGAGTCATCAAGAGATGCTGAGATCCAGCGTTTGAAACAAGAGCTTGGTCGTCTGACTGAAGAAAATGAAATCCTGAAAAAAGCGGTACGTATGTTTGCGGCGCAGAGCTGAGAATTGTAAGTCTCTGACACTTCGGGCGGATAAATAGCATCTATAGTAATGCTCAGATATCCTGAGGATGCTGTTTATGTTTCTGATCCGCCCAGATCCTGAATTCGATGAATCGCTGGAGAGCTATATTATTCGGCTCGCTGAGGCCAATCGCTTCAGGGTCAAGAAGCTCTTCCCTCATCTGGGAAAACTCCTGCAAAAACAACATGGGAATCTGGCGGGAGCGATGGCTACCGAGCTTAGCCGTTTCAACCTCTATCATGCCAATATCTCATCCAGTAAACGATACTGGGCTCTTCATCTGCTGTCAGAACTGTGCTGTAAAGAACGCATCTCTTTGCTGGAAATGGCCGTACTAAAAACATCTCGAAACTTTGGTGAAAAACATACGGCACTGTTTTGGAAAGGGTTAGATATACCCAGAATCTTTTTCCGGTCAGAAGACATCCCAATATGCCCTCAGTGTTTGAAGGAAAAGCCATATATTCCAGTGTTCTGGCATATCTCTCTGGTTAAGGCCTGCCCAAAGCATCGGACACTATTGATTTATTCATGCCCTCAATGTGGTCAGAAGACTGACTATATTCGTAATGGCGGAACGTCTATTTGCGCTTGCGGCTTTGATTTATCGAGCACTGTTGTAAAGCCTGCTGATTCAAAGCTGATCAGGCTGGCAGAGCAGATTTACGGGTTTAAACCAGGGGCCAATGGGCAGGGAAATTTACTTTTCAGAGAATCATCGACTGAAGCCGTTTTTGGCGCGGTGCTGTGGTTCCGGCAATGGGTAGAAAAGAAAAGTGATGAAGAGTTGTTGGTTAATGAGGCTTTTCTCCTCCGTTGTATAGAATTTTTTGACGACTGGCCATCGTGCTTGATTTCAAGGCTGGACAAGCTAACTTTTGAGGGGCTTGAGTATTCTGAACGCTCCCTAAAGGGGACTTCTTTCCGTTCCATATTTGGTGCTTTGCTGAAGGTAAGTCGGTATCTCCCGGATGATCAGCTGGAAAAAAACGAAGTACTTAAAACGGTATTTTCATTTCTTGACCAGATTGTTTTTCAGAATGGGCACCCATACTCGGAAATCTCTCTTACTCTGCTGGATAGCTTCGAAGCCTGTGTGGTTTTGGGTGTGAGCATCAGGCAATTGGCACGATTGATTGAAGATGGATTACTCCATCCGTGCAAGCAGCTAAAAGACAGCGAAGAAATTAACCCTGCAACGCCCTTGTTCAGACTGAAAGATGTTTTTGTTTTATGGTCAGTGGCTTTCCAGTCAAGACACTCTAATCGCAATATCTATCTCTCAAGGTGGTAAGCATGAAAATATTGGGTGATCTTCTGAAGGTGGAGATGGAGAAAAAGGATGACTGGAATGAAATGATAAAAAGGGCCTTTTTCTCTGATGTGCCCGTTGTGATTGATGGATACGTTCCTGAGACCCTCATTATTTTGACCAATCTGACGCGCTCAAACGCAGATAAGGCAGACCTGGATGATGAAGCAGCAGCCAAAGAGTTATGGAAGAGTGATAAATGGCATAGCGAAAACATTGAAACAGCCCCCTGGGTGACGACCCATTACCTAAAGGATCCAAACAGTCGCGCAACGGGGTGTGCTCGTTGGTTTCCTGACAATTATGGAGAGGATGGAGAAAAGCATCTTGGGTGGTCCCATAACGCAAACAAAGTTTCAAGGAGTCATTTTTTAGCGACAGAGTTTTGCTGGAATAACAGGATCACCTCACTGTTTGAGGCGTTCTCGAAAGAAGATGGTAATCCACTAATTGAAGATTTGAAGAAACTTGGGCTTTCAACGGATAAAATTCAGCAACTACAGGGGTTATGTCAAGGTGGAATGTCTAACAGACTGCCTGATTTTGTCAGTTCTGGAAGTACGGTTTTGCTATTTCCTGATGGTCAAGGTGAGTATGTTGCTGTGACTCCTCTGATAGCAGCAGGTTTTCAGAGGTGGGTACACAATTTGGTCAGTAATCCTGATATCAGAAGTCACCCGGTATTTTATTCGCGGCCATTTCTGGTGAGTGCCTTTCTGGGAACCTGTGGAGGGAAGGCATTTTGCCTTCACTACCCGCCCAGATTGGGAAAACGAGATCGTAAGATTGGAGACAGTCTGTATCGTTGGCGAAAAAAGTGTCATCTGCTCAGTGTGGGATGCCTTTTTCAAAAAAAGAATCTGGCTTTTTTGATGGGTTGTTCTTTGGGCAAGCTCGTTATTGAGTCCGAAAAACAGAGGAAAAAGCGCCTACAGCAGCAGGCTGCTCATATTCGAGTGATTGTTGAAGACCTTTTTTCATTGCTGAAGATCTTACGGGCGCACTACCTGGCTGGTGAAAACCAAGCCTGCAAAACCCTTGAAGGGACGGTTGAATTAGAACTGATACAAGGGTGCTTAAGTGATGTGGATGAAGCTGCTGAGCATTTTTTAGTACAGCTAAACGATATATTTGAAAGAACGGAGTATTCCGCTCAGCTGGCATATCACCCAAGGCTGTTACCTTTATTAGAGAGAGCAATAAAAGAAACTGTCATCAATATCGCCAAGCTGCCTGAGCCCAGTGATAACGAGGGAAAATTTCTTCATTTCAAGCGACTGGTGGCATACGACGCGAACGCCAGAGGCAATCCGTACCTTATTGGGCTGCCGGCTTTAACAGCCTGGGCAGGGTTGGTGCACGCCTTTCTGTGCAATCTGGGTTACGAAAGCAATCAAACCGATTTCCGGTTTGCCATTGTTCTACGAAAATTCGGACTCAACAAAGGTCACCCACTGCCTGAACAGGAAGTCAAACATGGGAAGTTGTTGAATGGTCCAGTTGTTGACCGTAACAGTTGTGATATTGAGTTTGACCTGATTATACAGCTTCCAGAGTCTTCAAAAGTGGTTGATCTAACTGAAGATAATCTATTTGGTTGTATGCCTCCGAGATTTGCTGGCGGAACCCTGACCAATCCCATGGAGGGAGGCTATAGGCAGTGTGATCTCTATAGATGCTGCGAAATTTATAGCTCTTGGGATGAGCTATCGTCTTCACTGGTTCGTTTGCCAAGCTATGCAAGAATTCTATCGTCTGTCTGTGAAAGCCCTGATAGGCAGGAACTGATAAATCTGTTGTCTGCGGGTAGGGTGCTCCCAATAGGTTCGGGCTTTCGGTTTCTTGGGAAGCCTGTCATCAGGGAGGGTATCGAAGGTTACATCCATTCCTTTGCCTATTCTGATATGTCCGTAATACGGCTTACACCTGTACACACGATAAACCCACTTGATCGTAGCTTTTGGTCTATGAATTACAGTGACTCTGGTATAGCTATTTCTGTGGAGCCGAATACCCATGGCAAAAAAAGTGCAACTGTGTAAACAGCATTCGCAACAGCGATCATTGTACATCGGAAAAGGGCTGTTTTTCTGGATTGATGAGGAATCTAATGAGCATCCATTACAACCGGACACAACCACTATTTCAGCGACGAAAGATGGCTACTCAGAGGCTTACTCTCCGAATGGGGAGGTAATGAAAAGTGTGAAAGCTCAATCGCTGTCTTATGCAAACATTCAAACAATTCAAGAGGTATACATGCCACCAGAAGCAGTGGCTCTGATTGTACGCTTTTCAATAACCTTCAAAGCCAATTCTGGTCGATTGCATAGGTGTGATAGCCATAAGATGAAAGAAGCAGTATCAAAGTTGGCAGGGGCTTATAAAAATGTTGGCGGTTATCGTGTATTGGCTCGAAGATATCTTGAAAACATACTGCTTGGCGTTTGGCTTTGGGAGAACCAGAACACGTTGGGAACTCAGGTGTGTCTGACAGATTATAAGACTAAAGATCAGCTTATGATCGATGATGTGGAAACAAGACGGTTTAGTTGGGACTTGGATGGCTTCGAAAACGCCCTTGAACCATGGATCGACAGGATTGAAACAGCTTTGACATCACCGAAGAAATGCTGCTCTATTTTGGTTGAAGCAAAACTCAAATTGCCTTTGTGTGCTGAAGTTTTTCCAAGCCAGGGGTTTGTTGAAGGGGAGTCTCTCAGTAAAGTGCTGGCTACCTGCAATTTTGGTGGTGAGGAGCAAGTAGTCTTCACAAGACATAAACTCGGTGCAGCAGTGCATCGGATTGATGATTGGTTTTCCAAGGCTGACTACCGTATAAGAGCCAACCATTATGGTGCTGATAGAGAAGAACTGACAGTTCATAGGTTCCCTAAGGAAGGAAAGGACTATTTCTCTTTGCTGCAGAACGCAAATGACTATATTGAATTTCTTGAATCCAATCCTGACCCACAAGATCCAAAAATGGACGACATTCATTTTATTATGGCTTGTCATGTCTGTGGTGGTATGAGACAGAAGAAGAGTGAAAAATGAAACGCTATGCCTTTGGTATTCAGTTTAAGGTCGGATCGAATAATGAATTAATGGTTGGAAGGTGTCTGAAGGTGCTTCATGGATACCACTACAAACAAAGCAGCAATAGTATAGGTGTCACATTTCCGGAATACTGTAATAAAACCATTGGTAGCATCATTGGCTTTGTATCAGAAGATCAGCGCTCTCTTCAAGAGCTAATGTCGCACCATTATTTCCAGCAGATGCAGAGGCTGAAGAAATTTTTCGTCCATGGGGTCATCGCTGTTCCTGAAAATGTTCCTGAAGTTCGTTATAGCAAAGAGCAAAAAATTGATAAATATTCTGAAGCAGGTAGACAGCGTCGTTTAAGGCGTGGTCAGCGCATCGCGGCAAAAAATGGATACGAATACGAACCCCGTCGAGATTCAGCAGGTAGTGAGCGCTGCATACAGTTGTTCCACGAAGTTCCAATGACCAGTTCCAATCGTCCCTCCCAGCTATTTTATTACAGGATACAGCAACATCGGGCTGACACTACAAATTGTGATGGGTATACCAGTTATGGATTGGCAAACCAAGAGAATGCCAAAGGGACGGTGCCTGAACTACTTTTTTTTACCAATTTATGACTACTGGCCACAATTCGTTGTATTCAAAGAAGTTTTTTAGGCGCTAAAAATAAAGGTGTTTGAAGCGGTTCTGATCTACCCTATTGATACATAACCGTTTATTGATGGTTATGTCTAGGCGATCTGCCGTGCAGGCAGTTGAGAAGAGTCTCGAAAACAATCCTGAACTTTTTAATGAGCGATCTGCCGTGCAGGCAGTTGAGAAGTCTACCATCGCAGCTAACATAGGTAAGATCACGTGACCTGCCGTGCAGGCAGTTGAGAAAATGGGAAGTGGAGCTAAAGCCGCACTCGGTGCAGGTCTACCGTGCAGGTAGTTAAAAAACAACCTTATTAGAGCAACTGCTCTTATAAAGGTTGGTTTTAAATCAGGAAATTGATCACGACAAAGATCAACACAGAAATATCGGGTCTTTCGAAGCTTGGAATGCGCGCAGGATAATTAGGTGTAAGGAATTGCCAAACTGTCATTGTATATCTTACTTTTTGTCACAAAATCGTTGCGTTTTCTATGTCAAAGTGTGTTGCAATGCGCCTGCAACCTACAATTACCTCTACTGCTTTTGTCATGATTTGGTTGTACCCACAAGCGGCCTGAACACTGTAATAGTTTATCCACCCTGCTTCAACGAAGGAGGGTGAATTCTTTTTCGCCCTTAACTGGGTCTTTCAGCCTCCTCGCCTCAGTCATCTTTTCGTACTTCCCAGACTTGGACTCCCTCAGGGTTTCTGAACACGATCAAATGTTCTGCTACTGCGTGGAAATGTGCACTCCAGACATCGCCAACCCGAACGACCCCTTTGACAAACCAAGGGCCATCCTTATCACGACCCCAGATACGTATCGACGACTCGTCAACCGTCAGTGCGTGAAAAGCAGACTGACTAAACTCGACGGATACAAGTGCGCTATCATGCCCCTGCCCCGGACCTTCCAGTCCCCCTGTGCATTACGCCCCCAGATAATCACAACCCCATCATGAGAGCTGATGAACAGATAATTTTCCTTGACCAGACTGGCCAGAATATCACCGTACTCTGCTGCACTATTCTGCCCGGAAAACTTGCTCTTTTTTCTCATGGCAATCATCAGGGCATGGAATTCTGGCTCCAGAATCATGCACCCATTTTCCACCCTTGCTACACCAAAGCCTGCAAGAGTCAAGTCCGACAACTGCTTATCACTGCGAAAATCATAACTGTACAGCAGATTTTCCTGATAGTTATCAGATAACGTTATTTCCGGGTTACTGCTCAAATCCTCCACAGCAGACCCGGTAATAACAAGGGCTGTCAGTGCCGCCAGAGTAGAAAGGCAGTTGTTGAAGCCATTCGCAGATGAATGGAAATACGTACATCAACATAGCATTGTGGGCATCAGGTGCGGGAGGTTGCCAAAGGATTACTAAGCAATTGATAAACGTTGATGCTGCTGTACGCCCCTTTTGCCAGTACCATCAAACGAAACCCCCAGTTGCCGCCAGCCAGGGGCTGTTTATCCACATAACTGAGCGCGTGCTCACCATCAACAAAATAGTTTACTTCTCCATTCCATTTGGTAATGACCATCTTGTGGACAGCCTCAGGATCTTCCCCGGCGATATCACGCCCCATAGTGGTCATATGTCGTCCGGGAGACTTGCGCATATTGGCCGTTTTACGAAACGGGAAGAAATACGAGATGCGATACATACCGATATCGCCGTTCATAATCTCACTGGCCAGCCCGGACCGGGGCTTAACATTACCACGCAAGACATCGGCACCGTTCTCACCGCTGGCAGAGAACATAATCATATGCAGCGATTCTGGCGAAAGACTCTGGAAATCAAAGCTGATGGCATAGTTTTCCGGGGTCGTTTTTTTGTTCCAGATATTGAAGTGTCCACCACGGAAAACACCCTTAACATACATACTTTCAACCTGTTGCGGGTATTTTTCCTTGACCAGCCTGGCCAGAATATCGCCGTACTCTGCTGCGTTGTTCTGCTCGGAAAACTTGCCCTCCTTTCTCATGGCAATCATCGGGGCATGGAATTCTGGCTCCAGAATCATGCGCCCATTTTCCACCCTGGCTACACCAAAGCCTTCAATGGTCCAGTCCGACAACTGCTCTTCACTGCGAAAATCGTAGCTGTACAGCA
The DNA here is from genome assembly GCA_027942505.1 of Endozoicomonas sp. GTDB lineage: Bacteria > Pseudomonadota > Gammaproteobacteria > Pseudomonadales > Endozoicomonadaceae > Endozoicomonas. Next base: position 7,796 of record JAQFVO010001208.1, read on the forward strand.
GATTTTCCTGATAGTTATCAGATAACGTTATTTTCGGGTTACTGCTTAAATCCGCCATAGCAGAGCCGGTAATGACAAGGGCTGTCAGTACCGCCAACAGGTGTTTCATACTATACGACCAGAGTTTTATGCTCACCACCATGGCTGATGGTGAGCTCGTTAGTGAGAAGTGGATTAATTCCCGACAGCGAGAGAGGCTGGAGCCGTTGTCGGCAAACGACTGGAGTAAAACAGCAGGTAACCTGTGACCAGCATAAAGCCACCGGTAATGACAAATGCCGTCATGGTGACACCGGGCAACATGCCCATCGCCAACACACCGCCACCGAAAATCATCGACATAATACCGAGGTATTTGCGCTGCATATTGTCTTCAGCAGAAGTGCCTTCCGGAGCCACAACCGGTCTTTCCACGTTATTAAAGAACGTATCCAGCTCCTGCTTGCGCACACCGACCGGCTCCTTGTAGAAGAAACGGGTAGAGAAGAAGAAACCAACGGTCAGGATGGCATGAGCCAGCTGCGGAATAACCACACCAAGGTCAGCCATTTCACGACGGCTGTAGGTAATACCCAACACCTCAGAGAACCACTGGGCATTGATAAAGCTGCTGCTCAGGATACTGATCACCACACCGAAGACCAGCGTACCCCAGGCGGCCCAATCGGGAATCTTACGGGCAAAAATACCAAACAGCTGCGGCACAAACATTGGCATATGAACCAGCGCCATGGAGGTTACCATCAGCTGGAACAGACTGATGCCTTTTAGCTGGTTAAAGAACAGCGCCAGCAGAATAATGCCAACACCGAAAGCAATGGTCACAATCCGGCTAACGGACAACTGCTCTTGTTCGCTGGAGTCAGGGCGGATGATCGGTACATAGAAGTTTTTGACGATTGTGGCCGAACAACCGTTGATTTGTGAATCCAGCGACGACATGGTCGCGGCGAACATCGCAGCCAGAACCAAGCCAACCATACCAGCCGGCAGAAGATCCTGTACCACAGCCAGGTAGGATGCATCGGCGGCATTACGCAGTGTGGGGTACATCTCACTCAGGTTGCTGTATTTAACGGCAGCAAACATCGGCGGGAAAAACCACATAACAGCGCCAAACAAAAACAGCACTGCAGCGAGCATGGCAGCTTTGCGAGCGTGTACGGAATCTTTCGCTGACAAAAAGCGAATAGACTGACTCAGACTGTTAACACCAATCACCCGTTGTAAAAAGATGGCGCCGACCCAGAGCAGGAAGATTTCGGTATAGGTGATGCCATTACCCATCATAAAGCTCTCAGCCGGGAAGTTATTCACCACTTCCATAAATCCGCCGGACTCGTTGTAGGCAAAAACAAACGTCACAATACTGACAGCAATAATCAGCAACGCCTGCAAAAAGTCACTGGCAATGACCGCCCAAGAGCCGCCGAGAAACGTCATGAAGATAATGACTGCCCCGGTGCCAACAATGGTAATGTTCTGATCAACACCGATGACGGCTGACATAAACACAGAAACTGCAATGAGAGAGAGCGCGCCGGTGTTCAATGCCGAGACAATCTTGAACCAGGTAAACACCTGCTCAGACGTTTTACCAAACCGTTGACGTATTGCCTGTACCGGAGTGATTACCCGCAGCTGTCGAAAACGGTGAGCAACCAACAAAGAGCAAACCAGGTATGCTGCGGCATTAAATAGCATGATAAAGACGACGGTAAAACCATCCACATAGGCCTTGCCCGCAGCACCGGAGAACGTCCAGGCACTAAAAGTGCTCATAAAAGCACTGGAACCGCACATCCACCAGAGCATTTTACCGCCACCGCGAAAATACTCACTGGTATCGGTTATCTGTTTACGAAAGGCAAAAGTAACCCCGATCATTAAGATAAAATAGAATGCAATCGCACCTATATCGTAGGAGGTAATCATAATTTCTTGCACATATTACGGTCTTTTCGATGACAAAAATGCTGCTCTATCAGACTCAGTAGTTACATGTAAGCTTTGAGTCAGCTGCATCTTCCACTTTTGGCAGTTTTGTCGAACAAATTGCCTGCTATTCAAAAACCTCTGCTGAATAGCTGTTACCAGAAAAAGCGCTGGTAGCCGCAGGCACGCATCAGTGCCTCAACGTAGTAGTAATCACCATAGGGCAACATATTGCGGCAGCGTCCCCTGTGGACAAAAGAGGCACCCTCATCAAGTAATCCCCAGGCTTCGTTGTTTTCACTCAGGTCACAACGCTCAATCAGGCCGGCCAGCAGATAGTCCCCCCATTGACGAAACTCTCTGGCCTCTGCCGGATCACTACAGTGCTGGGCAATCAGATACATCCCTGCTGCAGTACAAGAGCCGGCTGAGCTGTCACGATAAGGTGTTTCGTGCTTGGGCAGGCGGTAATCCCAGACAGGAACCGGGTCATCAATTAACTGACAGGCGACGACTTTTGCCAGCTCTTTGGCTGTGGCCAGATGTCTTGGTTCTTTGGAGTATTCATAAATCTGCGCGTAACCATGAATCGCCCAGGCCATTCCACGGGCCCAGCAAGACTCATCGTCATAGCCCTGAAAATTCTCACCGCCGACTGGCTGTTGCGTAAACGGGTCGAAGTTAAATGTGTGGTAAACCGTAAAATCTTCTCTGACCACGGTCTTGGACATGGTGTCGGCATGAGCGATCGCACATTCTTTGTACACACAATTGCCGGTCTCTTCCGATGCCCAGAACAACAGCGCCATATTTTGTAGCGAATCAATGATTACACGACCGGTGACATTCCCGGGAGTCACCGCCATATCCTCATTCCAGGCAACAAAATACTTGCCACTGCGGCGAAAGCGACCCAGCAGGCTATCGGCTGCGGTCAGGGCCATCTCTCTGGCCTTGAGGTTACCCGTCAGTTTGTAGTCGGCAACACAGCTTAATGAAAACACAAAACCCAGATCGTGGTTGTGCTGCATACGCAGCGCCAGGGTATTTTTCATATAGGCATTTTGCAAACGGGCAGCGTTTTTAAATACCTGGTCCGCAGACACCTTGTGCGCCAGCCACAACTGACCGGCCCAGAAGCCAGACACCCAGTTCCAGGGTTGGCAGTATTCCCACTTGAGATCATCAGTACCGAGCATCGGTTGTCGATCGCCGATGCGGGAGACGTTACGGTGAATCGCCTTGATCACTTTGGGAAGATGTGATTCAAACACTCGATTCTCGTACGTTTGTGGACAGTTTGGTAATTTGTCCGCAACGGGCTTCATGGTCAGCTCCTTTAACTTACACAATTGGGCTGATTATTATGCGTGCAGCATTTGCATTCCTTGACCCACATCACTATTCGATCAAAAGCGAACAGCCTGATCACACGCAACGCAAGAAAATCACCAAAAAAAACACCAATATGATCGATCTGTAGGGTAATAGCTGCTTAGTGATCAGCAATGTACAGATAATGTCTGCATAAAGGGGTTATCAGGATGGTTAAACTTCTGTCCCAAAAAAAATGTCAGAATAGAGTACAAAATACACAGAAAATTTCGTGGCGAGGAGTGACGTATGTCTTGAACGGCAGCAAACAGCAGGAAAGGAAGGTGGCTGCTGCATATGGCAGCCACCCGGGATAATTAAACGACGTCTTTTCTCAGCCCCTGACCACCGGGCAGTATCTGATAGCGCGACGTGTCTTGAAACGCCAGCAGCTGTCTTTGGATATAAGCTTCAGCCCGGTGATGCTCTTTGTCCGGATCAAGATACCTCAACAATTCCTCATGCATAACTTTCAGCTGTGACGGGTTGGAAGCAGCCAGATTGACAGTTTCCTGAGGGTCACTGGCAATGTCGAACAGTTGTGCTGGCATGCTGTAGTGATACATGTATTTCCACGGTCCTTTACGGATAGCATAACTACTTACTCGCTGGCCATGGCCATGGTATTCAGACATTGCCGTACGATTACTGTCATTCAGGTCAAGACCGCGCATGGATTGTCCATCCCAGTGTTCAGGACGTTTGACCGCAAAAATATCAAATACAGTGGCCTGCAAATCCATTGAGTCACAGGCAGTATTGTTAATCACGCCCCTGTCAAAGCCTGGCCCACTGATCAAGCATGGGATACGGGCAGAGTCTTCGTGCATACTGGATTTCCAGTGCATACCGTATTTACCCATCATTGTGCCGTGGTCAGCAGTATAGATAATGACGGTGTTATCCAGCTGCCCCGTCACTTCCAGCAGTTTGACCAATTCACCAATCTTACGGTCAATATAGGTAACATTGGCGTAGTAGCCCCGACGTAAACCGCGTGTCTGTTCCGCGGTAAACTGGTCAGTCTTGAAATGCTTGCGCAGGTCTTCGGAAACCGGGTGTTGGGCTACCGGATGATCTACGCCGACTTCCGGCAAATCATCATGTCCTTCATAGAGATCCCACAACTCCTGAGATGTAAAGCAGGGGAAATGGGGCTTGGAAGTGCACAGCTCCAGCAGCCAGGGTTGTTCAAGGGAGAGCCCCTTGGAGGCAATCCAACCGGCAGCAAAGTTGAAAATAGGCTCATCGCTGGCAAATGGGTTCTCTTTTACACCGTACATGGTATTACGTGCAATCCCGGTACGGTTTTCAAGCGGCCGGTCTGAGACCGGGTTGCGAGAAATATTCATATCGCCGGGGTCCTGCACCTCCGGCGACCACAGACGATGCATTTCAGAAAAACCGAGTTTTGATGCCTTCTGGTAGGCGTCCAGCTTACCGACATGCACAGTGTATATTCCCTGCTCTCTCAATATCCGGCCATGACTTGGAAAATCCTGCTGAAATACGACACTATTATTATAAAACTCACCTTTGTGCGGACGAAGGCCAGAAATCCAGGCTGAACGTGTCGGTACACACAACGGTGATGCGCAGTAATGGCTGCGATAGTAAGTGCCTCTGTCTGCCAGTTTTTGCAGATTCTGGGTTTGTATGAATGAGTGACCTTCCATAGTGCTCAGGAAAGGGTTGTGCTCATCAGATTTTATAATCAGAACATTAGGTCTTTTGTGTTGCCCTGACTGGGGTGCCGGCGTTGGGTTGGCGGTACTGGTTACTGATAATCCACTGGCAGCAAGTGCCGCAGCAGAGATACCCGCTGTTTTCAAAAAGGTGCGCCTGCTCAACAGGATTTCCTGATTAATCATTGTTAATTACTCACCACCACAACCAAAAGTGCTCAAGAAAAATAAACCAATATGACAAAGATGTACCAAACCTGTTTGTTTTTCGTTGATTCAGGTCACATCAAGGTTATTTTCTGACTCCCGGTCAGTCAGACACCACCACTACTCAACCACCAAACGTGGTGCCTCTCTCTTTCAACTGGTATTTGTGACTCAAATCAATATAAAGACAAGCAGTAAAGGTGATCATATTGATCACATATTACCAACTGACAACTGTCGACAGACATCACGAAACACAAAAGATCACAGGCTGTATAATGAGAAAAGAAAATCACTGGCAGCGTTCCATCCTTGCACTCGCTATCACATCTGCACTATCCGGCTGGAGTAGTCACGGACTCGCCACCGATATTCCACCAATAACCGAATTAGTTGACTCCGTAACTATCAGCGAAGAAGATCGGCTTTTTAACGCATCCGGCAGTGCCATCGATATTACTGCCGGTGGCAATGCCAAATATGAAATTACCAATAACGGCGAGATTGAGTCTGTTAACGCAGCGGCAATATCCAT
>JAQFVO010001211.1 GCA_027942505.1 Endozoicomonas sp.
TTAAAGAGCTTTTTGCTGAACCGGCAATTTTCGGCTTCAGGCCGTTGTTGTGTTACACCATCAGCGAATTAATGGCGCACTGTACGACCTTTTGTGTGGCCCGCGAGGTGGTTATGTATAAAGATAAAAAACTGGGAAGGATTTATTTGAGTTCAGATGGTAGTAATTTGTTTTTCTTTGATACCCGCTTCGAAACTTGTCTGGTTAAACCCATCAGCAGATGCCTGGACGAAAAAGAACCTGAGGTGTCGTACATTGATATCACCGATGGTCTTTACCAGCTGTGCAGCCCCAATGGCCACTGCCTGTTTAATGTTTGTGAAGAAGAGACAGTTATTCACGTTCAGACTCAGGGCGGAAACTGGCTCAGGAAAACGACAATTCCACACATTCCTATCATTACATCTTCTTTTTCTGCCCCCATTTCACCTATCTATGAATTCAGTGCTGACAGTCGCCATATGCTGCTTACGTTCTATGGCGAATTGAGAATCCTTAAATCCGCCCCGGATGGGGAATGGGCAGAGGTTGCCATCTTTAAAACCGGGTGCTCCTCGTCCTTTGGGCTATTCAGTGGCGATGGCCGTTGTATCATCTCCTACAATCGCATCGATTGCCTCGGTGAAATTTATGGCATTGGCACGGACGGTTGCTGGGCGCAAGAATTTACTATCACCTCTGAGGTGGAACACTCATACGACAAAGTTGACAGGGCAACGTTCAGCCCAAATGGTTGTCTGGTGGCAACTATTACAGAAAGTCACCTGTTACAGGTCCACGCTGTGGACCAGCACCGCAACTGGACAAGGCTCAATTTAGATCCGATCGGTCCTGTTAACTCAGTGGTCTTCAGTAATAACAGCCGGCATATGGCTGCACTCTTTGAGGGCTACCAGACGGTCAACATATTTACCCTGTCTCCCGATGGCCGTTGGCTCCTGAAAAAAACGATTGATCATCAGCGGGTGATGGCCATGGATTTCAGTGCCGATGACCGATACCTGCTCACCTCTTGCACCAGCACTATACGTGTCGTGGATATTCACTCTGACTTTATGTTGCGAGAATGGTCTCCTGGGCAATGGGATAAGTTTCACCGGGCCAGTTTCAGTGGTGACGGCCAATACTTGCTGATATCCAGCCAAAAGGCATTGAAAATCTTTGCCAGAAATCGGGACGGGAGTTGGATGGACCGTAACACATTTTTCTTTTTCTCTGAAT
>JAQFVO010001216.1 GCA_027942505.1 Endozoicomonas sp.
CAAAGAAGAGATTTCTTATCCTTCGTGCTCTTCGTGTCCTTCGTGGTTCCCTTCTTTTCAGGGCCTTTTGCGACGCCCTCCCTTGCAGGAGTGACAATTGAGTCCAAAGGACCATGTTCTCCTGCTATAGTGGTTAAGCCATCCGCATCTGTCAGGAATGCCCCCATGAAGGACTCCGTCGTCTTTTACGGCGCCAGCGTAACAAGTCGCTCAAAGAGTCAGGCCCGGGAAATTGTTGACCGTGCCATTCATGTCTGCGGGCTACTCAGGAACTACGGTTTTCAATGCCAGGCCGATGTGGTACTTGATGACAAGTTACACAGCCACTCATCAGCTTCCATCAGCAACATCCCGCAGAGGTTTCTCAAGCTCAGCACGCAAGAGCAGGTGCATAAACTGCATGAGTTTCGCGTTTCACCCACCCAGGAGTTGCACAAGGAGATCGCCTGCTATTACTGGGGGCTGGATAGCCTGCGCAACGCCCACTTCTGCCTCTGGGACTTGACCTACCCATCCACCGGCGCTGGCTTTGAACTGGCTACCGCCCTGACGCTGGGCAAAAAGTGCTTCTGTTTTTCGCAAGGCACCCGCATCTCCTCCACCGTCTCTGGTTACCCACTGAACTCCCTGACCCTTGCCCATTACGGCGATGAGTTTGAGAGCAAACTGTCTGCTTTTATCCAGAGCTGCCGCGAAACGTCTACTGACTGATAAGTAGCTGGCCGATTTCCCTGTCAACAACGGTTTGTGACGATTACACTACCTTGATATTCAACCAGTGGAGTGCCGCCATGGATATCAGCAACCTGAGAGAAGAGTACACACAGGCCGGGCTTAGTCGGGCGAATTTGCTCAGCAACCCGTTCGAACAGTTTGAATTATGGTTTCGTCAGGCGCAGCAGGCGCAGTTGGCAGAACCGAATGCCATGAGCCTGGCTACGGCCTCAGCCCAGTCGGCACCGACGTTACGCACTGTTCTGCTTAAGTGTTTTGACGACAATGGATTTGTTTTTTTTACCAACTACAGCAGCAATAAAGCGCGGGATATCAGCGACAACCCTCAAGTAGCGCTGATGTTTCCGTGGGTTGCGCTGGAACGTCAGGTGGTCATACAGGGCCGGGCAGAAAAAATATCTACCGCCGAATCGTTGCGCTATTTTACCAGCCGTCCGGCAGACAGCCAGCTTGGAGCCTGGGTATCAAATCAAAGCTCAGTAATTACCGGGCGCAAAGTGCTGGAGATGAAACTGGCGCAGATGAAGCAAAAATTCCGCGATGGCAAGATTCCCATGCCCGATTTCTGGGGGGGCTACCGGGTGGTGCCGGAGAAAATCGAGTTCTGGCAGGGGCGTCCGAGCCGGCTGCACGACCGGTTTTTATACTCCCGCCAGGACAGCCAGTGGCACATCGACCGACTTGCCCCCTGAGAGGCGCGCCATGAGCAAGGAAACTGCTGCCCGCATTGCCGTGCGAGACACCCTGATCGAGCTGGTTGAGCAGAACCGTCAGTTTAGCCAGGCTGTTCAGGCTGATCAGCAACTGCCCATCTGGATCATGTCGGAAGCGCCGGAAGAGACGCCTGGTGGCATTCGTCATCTGGCAGCCCAGACCGCAACCCGACTGACTTATGTCGAGCAGCAGAACAAGCAGGAGACCGCCCGGCTGACCGGTCTGGTGGGTGTATCGGCCGGCACCATGGAGCTGGGCCTGGCACTGAACCAGTGCCGGGAGCAGTTTAAAGAGGCAATTGCCGATTTTCGCCTGCTGTTCGGTGACAGCATTGAGGCCATTGAACAGGCATCGGACGACCTGCGAGACGGTGTGCTGGGCGGCCTGCAGGTCAAGCACCTGCACTTTGTCCAGTGCTACCGCCAGCTGAAATTATTCCCCGAAGCGCCCCGGCGTGTTGGTTTTAGCTGGGCTGCCTGCCATAGCGGCACCGTCCGTTTGACAGCCGCTGAGGCCATCAGCCATTTTCGCAAAAAATACCTCGCCTCTGTCGCTGTTAATGACGACATTTGCCTTTTAGAGCAGATGCCCGCAGATGAGATCGTGGTGATACGTCGTACGCTGGCGCCGCACCTGCGCGCCAACATTACTTGGTCTAAGGAGATCAAGGTACTCCGGCAGGTGGACCCGGTAGCAAAAAAACAGTATCCGGCCCAGATTAACTCTCCCCTGCCCCTGTTTATCCAGCTAAATCCGGGGGAGCCGCTGCCGGAGTTTAACCGGATACGGCCTTTCAATCCGGGCGCCAGACAGGAGCGGCTGCAACGCAGCGACGCCCGTCTGGTCAAGATCAACGATAACCCGCACTCAAGGATCTATCGCTATGCCTGAGTGTCCATGGTCTTGAGATAGGCTTCCAGGTCAGTGCAACCGCCCACATACTGCTGGCCATGAAAAATCTGCGGGACGGTCTCAACCGTCTTGCCAACGGTTTTGGACAGATCCGCTTTGCTGATGCCCTCCTCCTGGATATCGACATATTTAAACGGGAACCCCCGAGCTTCGAGCAGCTGTTTGGCACGCACGCAAAAGCCACAACCCGGACGACCAAACACGGTAAAACTATCCATTACTTACTCCTGTTTCTGTGGGTGGATAACATGACAATGAGCCCGGACCAGCTCCCGCAGCAACTGCCGGGCTCGCTTCTCACCTGGTAAACGACAACTATCTACCACTTGCGCCCAGGAATACCCCTGTAACACTCGTTGTACCAGCAACCGGGCATCGGGCATGGTAATCGCTGCACAGGCAAGAATCTGCCAGGCAACCTTTTTCACCAGATGCACACAGTTTTCATATTGACGCTGTCCCCGGGTAAAAGACCACAGTTCCGGCAAATCGTCCAGTGACACGGACTGAAAGCGGGTGATTTCTGCCCGCAACATGGGCAACAGCAGGGCCACCAGACTGGCATCCAGTACTTTTAATTCATCCAGCAACAGCCACTGGAACTGTGCTGCAAAGCGTCGACGCGCTGTATCGACCAGGGCAACTGCTGTTGCGGTTAACGGCTTAAGCATCATCACTGCGTGGGTACCGCTGGCGCCATCGCGGGACAGCCCGACCCTGACCGGCACAAACGAGGCATCGCGCCAAAAGTGCAGCAGATCTTCACTGGCACCATACACAGTACCAAGATAATCCACCCCCTGCTTAACGGCATCCTCTTCCAGAAACCGCAACATGCGCCGGCCAATGCCCATACGCCGACGGTCGGGATGAACGGCAATACGAATCACCCTGAAACCAACGGGCACTATGGCTTCGGCTATCCCAAGATGGTTGCTTAACGACTGCGGTATAATATGCCCGCGCACCCGGCGTTGGCCATAGCAGATACCTTCCTGTAGTGCCGACTCGATCCCACCCTCGCGGGCAATCAGCAGCACGGCAAGCAAACAGTTGTCAGGGGCAAAACCACCGTAGATCAGTATGTTGCCACCATCAAGCAAATGGCGCAGGTCCCACGGACGGGTCTGGTAATGGGCCAGTACCAGCAATCCGAACAGTTGCTTTAACAGCGGTTCACTGGCCAGCAGTTCAGCCACCGTAATGATCCTGCAGGTCGTCAGCTCGTCACCGGCTTTTGGCGGACGCGGTGTGGCGTTGAGCAGCAGTGCCCGGAAGACAAACGCCTCCAGAGGATCATCGGCCCGCCAGCGCACTGGCTCCGCCATAGTCAGCGCCTGCCACTTTGGCGTACGTTTATTCAGGGTGTCACGAAAGCGCACCGCGAATCCCCGGCCAGTGCCTTCGTAGCCGTGAATGGTACTGGCATAGACAATACGGCTGTACTGTTCCAGCATGCGCTCCAGCAAGGGTGCAGCGATAGCGGCCGCTTCGTCCACCAGCAGCAGTGACGTAGCAGGCAAAGTGCGCAGCAAATCATCAGGCGCAAAGAACTCCAACCTCTTGAGTGCCTGGTGTTGCTCACCCAGAACCTGCCTGGCGTGCTTGAACACTATCTCGGCGCTTTTTTTTGCCGGTGCGGTGATGGCAATGTGCTCAACACCCTCAAGCAGCAGTTGCGCAGCAGCAATCCCGAGTGCAGCGCTTTTGCCCCGGCCCCGGTCGGCTGTCAATACCAGCGGACGGCGGCGGTGACCACGCAACACATGGTGAATTTTCTCTACGGCCTGCTGTTGGCAGGTGGTGACACAAGGAAAATCAATCGCCTCTGTTACCTCTGGGAGGCTTGTGGCACAGGGCTGCAGCCGTAACGGGCCATGTTGGCTGAAAACACTAAGCTGGTCTGAGCTGTGAATCAGGCGCACCAGGCGCTGCAGATAGTGGCCGGTGACATCGGCTGGCTGTTGGGGATAGACAACCATTCGCTGGTACTGTGGATCAGGAAACTGACTCCACTGGTCCAGTGGCGGCGTTAACAGCACCAGCAGGCCACCGACGCGCACAGTGCCCGAGATGGCACCAAAGGCATCGACATCAAAGCCTGCGTGGGCATCAAAAATAATATTGCTATGCTCGCAGCCTAGCCGGCCGAGGCAGGCTGCACCAGAGATCACCGCAACATTCTGCCAGTCACACGGTTCGGCCACGACCAGAACCTCCTCACCAACCATGACCGCAATCATTTGGGCCGCCTGTTGCCGGCACCAGGCGGCGTCACCGGCACAGATCAACAAACGACGATGGCCAGATTGCTGCGCAGCGGATTTCAGTAACTGGATCAGCGAGGCTACAGACTGAGCGCCCTGCCCCATCAAGAAGCCCCGGCCTGAGCGGGCTGGCTTGTGGCAATATAGGCTTTGTTGATCACCACCGGATCGAGTGGAACATCGCTGTGTCCGCCACTTCTGCCCGTTTTCACCTTAGCAATGGCATCTACTACGTCCATGCCTTCAATAACCTGTCCGAACACGGCGTAGCCTGGTTTACCCTGATGACCATCAAGAAAATCATTATCACGAAGATTGATAAAAAACTGGGATGTAGCGCTATCAACCACCGCAGTGCGCGCCATGGCGATGCTACCGCGCTGGTTGGTATGACGTTCATCGAGCTGCGACTCGTTCCTGATCGCTGCACGGGTGGTTTTCTGAGCCATATCCGGGGTGAAGCCGCCGCCTTGTATCATGAAATCATCAATCACCCGGTGAAAGACCAGGCCATCGTAGAAGCCACTGGTTACGTATTGCACAAAGTTATTCACGGTAATTGGCGCAACTTCCGGAGCCAATTGAATAACTATGTTCCCTTTACTGGTTTCCAAAACCACCTGATCAGCCGTTTTATCTCCGGCCTGGTCTACAGCCCCGACAAGAGTCGCCATCAATAGCACGACGCTGCCCAGCAGCCAGTTTCGCAGTTTTTTCATGTCATCCTCCAGCAAACAGTTAATGGGTTGATATAGCACCAAAACGGACAGTCAGGAGTCCAAAAACGAAAAGTTACCAGATGAAATCAACAATTCAAATGGCTCAGGGCTTGCAAATGCCACCTGTTCGGGTAATATACGCAGCACTTGGGGGGACAGAAGGAACATGCTCTGTACCTCTGTGTGTCGGAGCGTAGCGCAGCCTGGTAGCGCACCACAATGGGGTTGTGGGGGTCGGAGGTTCAAATCCTCTCGCTCCGACCAAAAAATCAGTCTTACTTTTCTCAGGGTAAGCCGTTACTGACATGTGCCTCACAGTTAAATCCATACGTCAGGTATTGTCAGTTTTCTTCTTTAGGAAGGACAAAAAGGATATCCGTAAATTCAGGATTGACAGTTACATTTTTGGTAGTAAGTTTTTCTACTGAGAATTACACAAGAATCCAGTCATTTTCGTCACTCACCTTCATTTGCTCAGTATTGGGTTTTCTGGAATCACCCTCAACATTCAGTTCCTGTTGTTCTTTGCTTAGCAAAGCTTTCTGCTTTGATGCCCTTGCGAGCCAATCTTCAATTTTACTGATGGCATCTTTCAGATTGTCAATACTGCCTTCATAGTCTCTGAGGCAATAGCGCTGAAAAACATCGTACAATTTATCGTTCTCAAGAGTCTGTCTCAGTTCTTCAATTCTATAATACTCAGCTTCACTAAAATCGGGGTTGGTGTAACGTTCGTGTTTTGTTGGTCCAACCTCTATTATCTTGTCGTACCTGGCAACCTCAGCAGCAGCAAGCTTGATCCGCAATGAATCGAGAGACTCTTGCATTCTCTGGCACTTATTCAAAAACTTCTCTTTTGGTGAGGTAGAGGCTGTCATTTCGGCTAATTTCTCACGGGTATCCACTAACGCTGACGCAACAGTAGTAATGAAGCTTGCGATGGCCGTGGCGAGCTTACAACCCACATAATAAATCACAACTCCCAAGGCTATAACGGCAACAATGGCAGGAATAGCTAATAAGGCAGCGTCTAGTGGGGCAAGTAAGGCCAAACCAGTCAAAATACCAGAGCCTAAAGCAATAAATGTTGGTAAGCCTACTGCGCAGGACAACGCATTGAAGACGGTATAGGCCGCAGTGAAAAACCGGTTTCGGAATGATTCTGCCTTTGCACTTCGATCAGCCTCCGGGTTATTGACTTGCCTCATTTCCTTGAAGCTTTTACAAAAGATTTTAATCACCAAGGCAAGCTTTTTTAGCTTTACTGGTGGATTAAACTCCGGATCATTAATGGTAATCTCCTTACTATTAGATGGAGATTGCCTATCAATAGATACTTTCCTTTTATAGACTGACTGGCCTGAGGAATCTATAGATGAATTGTTCTCTCGCTGCACTGACACCGAACCAGATAGGGGCTTTACTTTTTCTGCCGAAGCATTTGTTGGCGCATTGACCAAGGCACTTCCTACTGTCATGGTCGGTAAACCTGGGAGCACATCCATAGTTCTCTCCTTGATATAATGGTTTGACTTAGCATAAAAATTCAGGAATGGTATTAATCAGTTTCATGCAAGCGTTTCTTGGTGAATACGAATCTATTAATCTTTTTTTCTTAAATCAGTAACCAACTGATAAGAAGTGCTAACAACAGGCTTTGCACCAAAAATGGATACCCATAAATCTGAGATCGACAGTTAAATTTTGGGTACCATACTCTCTTCTCTCTTCCAAGTCGTTGCAACTCTCATACCTCTGCGTTAAATCCTTACATTGCGTACTTGATTTTTCTCCTGCTAGGAACGGCGCTGTCAGGTCATGAAGATTATTGGCAATACTAGCTGGAACACCTGTCAGATCAGTGCCTTTTTCCCACAATCTCATCAATACTTCATCTCTCATTTCGGATTGAAAATAATCATCGGAATAAAGGCAACCAAGACTGCCCGTACTCATTAGATCATTGAGAATGGCATCACGAAAATGACTAACGGCGTAAACCTCTGCCAACACACCCAACATCGCCTCAGCACTATTCCTCTCTTGCGGATCGTACGATGCGTGATTATTAATGCCAGCTTCCATATTCTGAGGACTGCCCGCTTGCTTTTGCTTACCTTCCTGCCACCGGGCCTTTTCGAGCCCCGTTAGTGCACTGATAACACTTTTAATCTCCTCGTTAACAGGACAGGCAAGCAAGCAACCGTTCATGCAGAGCAAAATACTCATCATTGATCAGGCCGTCTTTCTCTTTCTTTTTAAGCCCGCCTCTGCCATATCACTTGTCGAGTCAAAGGCCTGACATCTCGCCGCGAGGGCACCAAACTCTCTAGATGAGACGATATCCATCGTATCCGATTTCCCCGTTGATTATTTATCCACATATGACCCACACCAGAAAACAATAGTT
>JAQFVO010001244.1 GCA_027942505.1 Endozoicomonas sp.
CCAGGGCTCGTACGTCTACTGACGTTCAGGAGCGTGAGGAGTTGTACCGCAAGTTGCAGGTAACGCTGCAAACTGAAGTACCGACTTTCTCGATCTATGACCAGTTCCAGAACGTTGGTATCCAGCGCAATGTTGAAGGCTTCAGCATGGCGCCAGCCGGTCATCACAAGCTGCGGGGCGTGCGCTTTCAGGGCTAGGTCTGAGCTGAGCGTTTAGTTGGTTGTTGTAAAGTTGTGGCCACGCCTGACCACAGGCGTGTGCTTCTTGCCCATCGCAGTACCACAGGCAGGAGGCCGACCTGGTGCCGATGGGTTCAGCCTTAAGGGTGAACCATGCACAGATTTATCGTTAAAAGGCTGCTGTTGCTGATTCCTGTTCTGCTCGGCGTCTCGTTGTTGGTCTTTGCCATCATGTCTTTTACCCCCGGCGATCCGGCTCAGCTGATCCTCGGGGAGAACGCTCCGCCCGAAGCGGTTGCCGAACTGCGCGAAGAGATGGGTCTGAACGATCCCTTTGTGCTGCGCTACGCACGGTTTGTCGGTAACGCCGTGATGGGTGATCTTGGTCAGTCTTACACCAGTGGCCGGGATGTGTTTGACGAAATCTTCTCCCGTTTCCCCAATACTCTGATTCTTGCCGCTCTGGGTGTCATCATCGCGGTGCTGATCGGTATTCCGGTGGGCATTATTTCCGCCACCCGCCAGTACTCGATGATCGACAGTGGTTCGATGATATTTGCCCTGCTCGGTGTCTCCATGCCCAACTTCTGGCTGGGCTTGATGATGATTCTGCTGTTTTCCGTCAACCTGGGCTGGGTGCCTTCCGGCGGTTACTCCGACTGGAGTTCGCTGATTATGCCTGCCATTACCCTGGGCACTGGCTCCGCGGCGATCATTACCCGCATGACGCGCTCGTCCATGCTGGAGGTGATTCGTCAGGATTACATCCGTACCGCCAGGGCCAAGGGGGTTGCTGAAAATGTCGTGATCAACCAGCACGCCCTGAAAAATGCCCTGATTCCGGTAATTACCGTTATCGGTTTGCAGTTTGGTTATCTGCTCGGCGGTGCCGTGTTAACTGAAACCGTCTTCTCCTGGCCCGGGGTAGGGCGGATGATGGTTGATGCCATTCGGCAAAAAGATGCACCAACGGTGCTCGGTACGGTGGTATTTCTGGCCACTACCTTCAGTCTGGTGAATCTGCTGGTCGATTTGCTGTACGGTTTTGTTGATCCGCGCATCAAGTCTCAGTACGCCTGAGGAGAACGATTATGTCACAGGAAATGACGCTGGAACTTAATGAAGCGGTTGCTGAGTCGACCAGGGCTGCGCCGAAAAAACGCAGCCAGTGGCTGGAGGTCTGGCAGCGGCTCAAGCGCAATAAAATGGCCATGCTGGGGCTGGTCATTCTGTCCGTGGTGGTGCTGGCCGCCATCTTTGCCGACCTGATCGCCGACTATGAAACGGTGGTTATTGCTCAGAATCTGGCCGACCGGTTGCAAGGCCCAAGTGCGCAATATTGGCTGGGAACGGATGAATTTGGCCGGGA
Organism: Endozoicomonas sp.; assembly: GCA_027942505.1. GTDB lineage: Bacteria > Pseudomonadota > Gammaproteobacteria > Pseudomonadales > Endozoicomonadaceae > Endozoicomonas. The sequence continues at coordinate 1,549 of JAQFVO010001244.1, forward strand.
TATTTTTGCCCGGATTATCCATGGTGCCCGAGTCTCGCTGATGGTGGGTGTGCTGTCGGTGGCTATTGCTATCATCCTTGGCGGAAGCCTTGGGGCGGTGGCTGGCTACTATGGCGGTAAATTGGACAATTACATCATGCGGGTGATGGATATCTTCCTGGCCGTGCCGAGTATTTTGCTGGCCATTGCCATCGT
>JAQFVO010001251.1 GCA_027942505.1 Endozoicomonas sp.
ATTAGAGTCAAAGGGGATTTGGGTCAGGCTTTACATTTTGAAAATATCTTCTTTTTATCTTCGTAAACGACAAAAGTTGTGCACAAAGAAAGACTTGACCCCGATTTTGAGTTGGGAGTTTGTAGTTATGAGTTGTGCGTTTTGAGTTATAAGGCGTGAGTTCAATCTCTGCTTCTTGACTCATATTCCAAAGCTCATCACTCATAACATAACAATATTTCAACCCATACCCCACAACTCACAACCCTTAACTCACAACTCATAACTAACATCCATGAACTTAATCCCCGTAATCATGTCCGGTGGCTCCGGTAGTCGTCTCTGGCCTCAGTCCCGTTCACTTTATCCAAAGCAGTTTCTGCCGCTGGTTAATGAGCAAACCATGTTGCAGAACACCGTATCACGGTTGGATGGCCTGAATTCGGTTGCTGCCCCATTGGTCATTGCCAATGAAGAGCATCGTTTTCTGGTAGCAGAACAAATCCGCCAGATGGGGCGGCAGGCTTCTTCCATTATTCTTGAGCCTGTCGGTAAAAACACGGCACCCGCAGTGGCCCTGGCGGCCATGAAAGCTCAATCCCTGTCTGAAGAAAAAGATCCATTGCTCCTGGTATTGGCTGCAGATCATGTGATCCAGAATGTTCAGGCATTTCACCAAGCGATCAAAACTGCATTACCAGCGGCAAGAGATGGCATGCTGGTGACGTTTGGCATCGTCCCAACCCACCCGGAGACCGGGTATGGCTATATCAAGGGCGGTGAACAGTTAACAGACAATGGAGAAATAGCGGCTAAACCTCTTGAACTCAAAACCCATAACTCATCACTCAAAACTATCTACTCAGTAGAAAAGTTTGTGGAGAAGCCAGACCTCGAAACGGCTCAAGGCTACCTGGCCTCCGGTGACTATTACTGGAACTCTGGCATGTTCCTGTTCAAAGCCTCCCGCTACCTGGAAGAGCTGAACAAGTTCCGCCCCGATATTCTGCAAGCCTGTGAAAAGGCCATGGCGGTAGAAAGCACCGACCTGGATTTTGTCCGACTGGATGAAGCGGCCTTTCAGGCCTGCCCGGATGAATCAATTGATTATGCGGTCATGGAAAAAACCAGCGATGCGGTGGTGGTTCCTCTGGATGCAGGCTGGTCCGATGTCGGCTCCTGGACATCGTTGGCAGATATCTGTGAAAAGGATGATTCCGGTAACGCTTTTCAAGGTGACGTTATGTTGCAGGATACCCGCAACACTTATGTACGCAGTGAGAAAAAACTGATTGCGGCAGTGGGTGTTGAGAATCTGGTGATTACCGAAAGTGATGACGCCATTCTGGTGGCTCATAAGGATCGGGTGCAAGATGTTAAAAAGATTGTTGACCGGCTGAAAGAAGAAAAGCGCCCTGAGGCAAAATTGCACCGGAAGGTTTATCGCCCATGGGGAGCTTATGACTCCATTGATATGGGTGACCGCTTCCAGGTTAAGCG
>JAQFVO010001333.1 GCA_027942505.1 Endozoicomonas sp.
AAGGAGGCGATGCTCAAGGGAGTGAAGGCGTTCACGATGCACCAGAATGAGCGTTCACGTTCGCCAGAATACGCAAACGCCTGCTTTTCCTTTACTGATCCATTCCGTATGGCGTTCAAATAACGAAAAAACCTTCTCACTGTGCACAATGGTTTCATGGTTCAGTACACGACGGATAATCAGTTGACACTGGTAGTCCGCATCTTTTATCCAGCGCTCCAGCTCTTTCAGTCGTAAGTCTCCGGGTATCCGTGTCTTCAAGAGATTCAAGGTTATTTCAGCCTTGCGGATAAGCTTCTGGCTGTAGGCTACATACTCAGCATGGACGGTTTCGATATCATGCTGTCGTGCTTCACGAAGCGACTCACTGGACGACGTTGACCGTTTCAGGTTACGGGCTTTGTGAAAACGCTTTTTGTGCTGATCCTGCAAGTAGTTGCTCTGTCGCCACAGGCTTTCCTGCTGCTCTGACGACAGGCAGGCTGCCCACTCGATCATCTTGCGAACAGCATCCCGGAGCAGGTTAATATCCGTTGGAAAGTGGGCATTGGTTTTTACGACAAACGAGTCAGCGCGGGCGCATATCCGCTCTTCTTTTTTTTTACCAGCTGGTGACCGGCATTGACCACAATCTGGTTGATCTCGTCCAGTATTTCCGGGGTAAACAGGGCGATGTTATCCTGCAAAGTCTGGATGTGATAAGAGTGGGTACAGTACGGTCCGTGTCCGAGCATTTGCCGCAATGTACCGTGTTCATTGGCCAGCTCCTGAAGGCGGTCGTAGTCGCAGTTGATGGTCAGACGCAGGGTGCCAAAAATCAGTATTTTCCAGAGATCCATACCAGGGCGGCCATTGTCACGGCTGGCGGGTATCATTCGCTCAAGGGCATGGAAAACCTGCGCTCTCAGCTCTGGGGTGACCCAGATATGCTGAAAAGCCCGCAAGAGGCGGGGTATGTCGTCCCTGGATTTGGGGTTGAAGGTGATGGCAGAGATATCGACCTCGCCTAACTGCATTTGTGGCTTGATGGTTTGGCGCATGAGTGAGAAAACAGGCTGTCAGTGGAAATCTTCAATGATTAAGTAAGGCCACAGACTGCTGTTTTCAAGGGCTGATAGGTTTTCGGACAAGCACTAATTAATTGTCAAGTGAAATTTATCAAGAAGCCCCAGAGCAGTTTCCACTGATATTTTTGCATATCTAATATCATTATTATCAGGGGTTATAAAAAAATTTATTGAATTTATAAAGTTAGCATATTTAAACTTGCACTCATCAAAATGAGTATTTCCTAAATCACTTGACGTAAATAATGATTTAGATAGATCACACCCAGAAAAAAAAGCTTCTCTAATGGAACACTCTATAGCTTTGAAGTTAGAAAGATTTTGATTAGTAAATATATTATAATCAAGTATGCATTTAGAAAAATTAAATTCTGACGGAAGAGCTGTTTCACTCCAGTTAACTCCCAATATTTTACATTCAGAAAAAGTAGTATCAATGAATTGTGAGCGGGCTGGTTTTACATTGCTTAAATTACAGTTTATGAGTTCGCAGCCATCAAACTGACATTTTTTTATATGAGCGCCAGCAAAGTTACACTTTATAAACTTGCAATCTGTAAAGCTTAAGCCATCTATTCCTTCATTAGAAAAATCTACTGAAAAAAATTCATGACCTTCAAAGTATTGTGATTTACTTTGAATTTTCTCTATATTTTTTTTCATTATAAAAACCTAACTAGGCAGCATATTGTTTTGATCGATAAACTAGGCAAGCTAGCTTATGCAGAAGCTCAACTACTCGACTCCGCACAAGCTAAAATAACCGTGAGCTTTTTAGCATACAGTAGCTTTGATGAATGCTTCATCAGGAGTAGATGAGTTAAATTCACCTAAAAAATCTCTCATGCCGTCATATCTTCTGATTCCTGACCTTTGAAGAAAGTAAAAGTAGTCGGTGTTATTACCTATTTCATCAAGGATGTGTGAAGATACAACTATCGTCTTGCCCATTTTCTTCATTTTATCTATTAGCTGCCAAATTAGATATCTATATTGAACATCAACACCCGCTGTAGGCTCATCAAGAATAAATAACGCCTTATCAAAAATCGCAAGCATCGAAGCTGTTACAAACCAACGTTTTTCACCATAACTACAAACACCGGAACGCTGTTTCTTGATTTCTTCATAACGCCTAATCATTGCTTCTGGCCACAACTCTTTGATTAGCATATTTGATTGGCTAACACTAAGTTTCTGAAAACAAGACATCATTTCAAATACTTCGACAATACGTAATGCAGGAGGAAGTGTAACAACTTGGGGTAGATAAGAAATATTATCGGGATCTACACAAATATCTATTTCACCTTTTGATGGTTTAAGAAAGCCACACATTAAATCAAAAAGTGTAGTTTTTCCTGCTCCATTTTCACCTAACAAACCTATGATGCAGCCTTCATCAAATGAAAATGATATTTCGTTAAGCACTGTTTTTTCAGCGTACTTAAATATCACATTGCGTCCTGAAACTATGTTGTTCATTATTGTCTATTCCAAACGGGTTCTATTTTCATTTTTATCGCACCATAACAGCCCAATATGAGCAAAATCGTAGCAGCACCAATAGATTCTATAGATTGAAATTCTTTATTCGAAAGATACTGAGTAGCAATTGATAGTGGATTAAAAAAATTCAGATACTCAATATAATCAATGTCACTTTTAAAGCTCGCTATGCTAAAAATCAGCATCATTGTAAAGATGATTGAAACAAATGAATTAGCATTTGAAAATGTTATAGGGAATACCGATAGAAATATAGCACTCCATATAAAAAGAATGGAAACTATAAAAAATGGCGGCAATAATAAAATAATACTCCTAAGTAAATCAACTTCGTATATAGTTGTTGTAATCGCAATAAATATAATACTGTAAACTACTGACAACAAAAAAGATGCTAATAGTTGTGAGCATAGGAACAAATTTTTACCAGCATTTCCTTGAATAAAAGACTTCAGAAAACCACTTTCTCGTCGGCCAATTATATACATAGCAAAACCAAACAATGATACGGACAAAGCCAAATAGCTTAAGTACCAGGACGCCTGCTGCTTATACCATTCTGGGGAAGTTACACCTGTGCCAAGTGCGTCAATATTTAAGAATAAAAAAAGCAATGGTGGTGCCAAAAGGGACCAAAACAATGCAAGAGGCTCTCTTATCTGTTCAATTATGAACAATCTAGTTAATCTAAAAATACTGCCTATAATAATTTTCATTTTAAATTCCAGTTGATTTTATGAATATATTTATATTATGGAAATGGAACCATGTTTGATTTTCGCTCCTCATACATTTTTGGGAAGCTACAGGATAATTTATTGTTGAAATTTATAGGACTAGAGCAATCCATATGTATAAATAAATCTGGGCTTAATACACGAGTAAAATATATATTTGAACTTTGCAATGCTTCTTTTCTGGCATAAACAAATAGGTTGTTCGTAATAGTTTTTAAGTAATATTCAAGATCTAATCTGCTAGATGTGGGCTGGCCTATGAAGTGATCTAATGTTATAGAGCTGGAGTTTATGACATCTGTCATTATAGAAAAAGTTTCATATTTATTGCTAAGCCAAAAATGTTTATGATAACTATCATCTATGTCATCAATATCATACCCTCCAACTTTTGAATAATGGAGAAAAGAAAAACTTTGCCAAAGTTCAATTAATGATTTTTCAAGTGCGTTAGCAGCTGAGTGGTCATAACTTAGACCTGTACAATACTGAATTGTAGAATTCGAATCACTTGAACCATATAGGCATATTACAGCATATCCTGGCATATCTGGGATCGTGATATCGTAAAGTTTTAATTTTCCAGAGCGTTGCAGCCTGTCAATCAATACTCTTGCATTATCGTTAATACAATTAGGTCTACTGTTGATAACAATCTCTTTCTTTACATGCTTAGTTAACCAGTATCGGAGCAAGCACTGCCTTTCAACTAGTTCCTTTAGCGAGCCATCAAGAGATTTTTCAAAACATATATGTGCTGCACATCCAGTAGTGTCTCTATTTGGTAGGTAGCCATTATCATGTTCAAGCCCATGATTTGACATTGAAATAAAAATTGAAGGTATATGGCAAAATTCATGAGAAAACAAATTAAACACACTATTAGATTGGAATCTATGAGACTGAATAGATCCCTTAAAATCATTTAAAGCTGTTTGTTGCATTACATCTATATATGATAACGCGGCTATTTCTGGCATCATTTCAGAAATAGTTAGCTCTTTCTCAGGTGTTACTTCATTGTAAAAGTGCCTTCTCTCCATAAACTCCCCAACAGCTCCACAAATTGCCTGATTAGCATTGCCTACAGCACTTGTCGGAGCCACCCTATGATAATCATAGGCTTGGGCTAATTCGGGCAAGCCAATATTTGTACGCGGAACTAGCATGAAATTTGCTGGCCAGCTTGATCCATTAGAGTGCTTTATATTAATCATATTAGTTCTCTGAATAACCAAAAAATTGTATAACTAACGGAGCTAAGTGCCTTATATCAAGTCCAATGGTTTTTGCTACTTGGAAGTCAGTAAACCCTGCCCATGCTCTACTTCTTAATCCAAGTTTTTTAGCATTTAGATCTGCATTCTGATACATAGAACCAGCTTCCATGAGTGCAAGCCGGTATCCTCTTGAACGATATTTAAAAAGGGCTCGTTGAAAAAATACAGCATATACAATAGCAAAATGAGGCTGCCCTAATATGCCATCATCATGGCCAGAAAGGTTTTTTAATATTGTTTTAGGCTCATTATTAGACATGCTCTCCATTTGCCTGCTTAGAGGTAAGAGGTGTAATATATTCTCATTTGTAGGCCAGCAACTAATATTGTTTGACACTTTGCATAAAAAAACTTCGATTGGATAAAGTGCGCCACCAGAAGGATATGGACGCTTCCTATTACCAATTTCTCTGGCGCAAAAGCTATCAGTTAGTAGCTGATCAATTTTTGAAAAATGTAAATGTGTTGAATCATTGAAAAACTCACCAGACTCATCTCTTAATGAAACTTTTCTTTCACTCGTTAAATGCACCTGAGGTTTGACTCCAGGCCAAATAGCCATTTCTGACTGAACTATTTCAGAAAGAGCATCATCTGATGCTTCAGATAAGTAACAGCGCTTATTCGTCCCTGGCAGAAGTGTATAATTAGTTTTTGCATGAAATTCTAATACTTGATCATAAACTTCTTGATCGCTAAACCGTCCTAAGTCAAAAGGAGATAGCTCAATATTTTTCATTACAAGTAGCTCCTACTATTTATACAATTACAACTATGCCAGTGAGGAACTGGTTCACTTATTACATTGCAGCTAATTAAATCTGCACTAATAGATGAAATAAAGCTATCTAGGTGAATTCGATCTACCGGAACTCCAGCCAACTGTTGAATCCGGCGGCGTAACAGGTGAACTGAAAAATATCGATCACTATCAGTCAGCTGTATACTCGGTGGTATATATTTATCATGCTTGGTTAATAAATCGACAACTTGATACCACGAGTTCTTATTGCTTCCAAAGCTTCGATGTTCTCTATGTTTCCATCGATCAAAATGGCAGAAATGACACGGACTTCCTAATGATGGAATGTATAAACCATCTATTTTAAATTCACTACGGAAGTAGTATGCTTGGATAAATCCAACGTTACTGAGTTTTTCACAACTTCTATAAAGATCTCTGATGTATTTGGGGGAGTATTTTTCTAAAAGGATAATAAAAAGAGTGTCATTTTGCAGAGCCCTTGGTGGCAATATTTCTGGAAGGCAAGATGCTACTACCTCAACACCATCGCTCTCTAAAGACTTTATGAGTGTTGAGTTCATAGCTGCTTGATCACTTATCAAAACGCATTTTGAAAAAGGTCTATATTTATCTTCCTTAACATTTTCTAAAATACCTGTTTGCTGAAGAAAATTGATCCCTTTTTGTGGCTCAATATCAGCCAAACAAAGTGCCTCAACTAACTCGCCTTCCTCAAAACGCTGTACGAATTTTCCATCGAGACCAAATAAAAAACTGGCCATGTTTTGATCTTTTATACGTATGGATAGGTGTGGAGCAATTAATAACGTTCCAGAAACGCCTGCGGTTAACCCAAAAGGTTTGATAAAATACATTACAATACCTGGTATGAACGTCGCTATACTAAAAAGCACAACGACGTGGAGTTAGATAGATCTGTGATACCTCATCACTTATCGTTTTCAGGGGCTCTTGGTCCGCAGCCTCCACTCCCACCATTTCCTCCGCTACAGCCGCCTCCACAACCTCCGCAGCCACCTCCTGAGCCACCGCAACTACCGCCGAGACTCGTTTGATGACGGTCATGAGAACTTTGCTGGGAGTCAATGGCAACAATTTCACCAAACTCAGAGATACTGTTTTTATCCATGCATTTATATCCTTTTTCTTATTATTTTGTGTTCTGTACTGTTCTAAGTACACGTCAAATTTATTATATTAATCTGCTCATATCAATACATGACCTAAGAGGATTTTTGCTTTAATTTTCCTCAAGGATCTTATACACGGTTGATCGTCCTATTAACATTTCACGTGCAATTTCTGTTGCACCGCATCCAGCTTGGTGCATTGAGATTACTTGTAATCTGTCAATGGTGCGCTTTCTACCAAAAAGTACACCTCTAGCTTTTGCCTCTAGTCTCCCTTCATTGGTGCGCTCTAAAATTCGACGCCGTTCCGCCTCAGCAACAGCGGAGATGATTGTAATAATCATCCTGCCAGTCGGGCCTTCAGTACTAATACCATCTTCAAGGAAGCGAACTATTACCCCAAGTTGGTCAAATTCTTTAATTAACTGAATCATATCAGCTGTATCCCGACCAAGGCGATCCAGTTTAGTGACTAGCAAAACATCACCTTCTTCTACTTTGACCCTGAGTAGATTTAGCCCTTCACGCTCTATATGGCTTCCGGAGGTCTTGTCTGAAAAAATTCTGTTTTCTTTCACTCCCGCAGCTTTTAGGGTTTTGATCTGCAAATCCAGTGACTGCTGGCTGGTTGAAACACGAGCATAGCCAAAGCAACGCACTACAACTGCCTCCTAAATCGATTAATAGAAAAAATGTCTACTAAATGCTAAAAAACGATTTTATAGACAGGATATTCATAAACATCTACGATGTCCACAAATTTATAAATTAATAGACAAAAACAGTATAACTTTGGGTGTAGGATGCCAGTCGAATTCTTAACCGAAGAACAGAAGTCTCGGTATGGACAGTATTGTGGGGAACCCAATGACATTCAGCTTGCTCAGTATTTTCATCTCGATGAAAGTGATAAAGCGTTTATCGCAGAAAGGCGTGGAGACCAGAATCGGTTGGGTTTTGCCTTGCAACTGACTTCAGTTCGATTCCTTGGCACTTTTTTATCTGACTTGAAGACTATTCCAACCAGTACCCAGATGTTTGTGGCGAGACAACTGGCAATTGCAGACATATCAATTCTCGAAAATTATGCTCAGCGTGACACCACCAAGCGGGAGCATAATGCTCTGATCCGTAAGCGGTATGGATTCAGGGAGATTAATGAACTGCCCTGGTTATTCCGGTTAAGTCGGTTTATCTACACCCGAGCTTGGGTAAGTAACGAAAGGCCAAGCCTTCTGTTCGATTTTGCAACCTCCTGGCTCGTCAAAAATAAAGTTCTGCTGCCTGGTGTGACAACATTATCCCGCCTTATATCAGAGATCAGGGAGCGAGTTGAAAAGAAACTTTGGGTCAAGCTGACATCGTTGCCAGACAGCCATCAAAAAGCCAAGCTCGAAACTTTATTACAAGTACCTTCAGGCCAGCGGGGATCGAACCTTGATCGTTATCGCAAAGGACCAGTAAAAATCAGTGGTCCTGCATTTAATGCCGCCATTTTGCGCTATCAGGAACTTCATGAATTTGGCATCAGTGAGCTTGATTTTTCCCATATTCCTCCTGTCCGACTAAAGAGCCTGGCAAGATATACCAGCGCTGCATCAGCCTACAAGATTGAGCGTATGCCTCAGAGTAAAAGGACTGCAATGTTGCTGGCTTTTGTTAAAGCCTATGAAGTTACAGCTCTGGACGATTCCCTTGACGTGCTTGACCTCCTAATTTCTGATATTGCGGGAGAGGCCAAAAAACTTGGGCAGAAAAATCGACTTCGAACCCTTAAAGACCTTGATCGCTCTGCTCTTACACTGGCTTCAGTTTGTTCGCTCATTCTCGATGAAGGAAATGATGATGAAGTGCTACGGGATGCTATTTTTTCTCTCTGTTCAAAAAAGAGGTTGCAAAAATCCATAAAAACCATCAACGATCTGGCTCGCCCTGCGGATGACCGGTTCTACGATGAAATGGTGCAGCAGTACGGTAGAGTCAGGCGGTTTCTACCTCAGCTATTTAAACACGTTGAGTTTAAAGGAGCTCCGGCGGGAGCGCCAACGTTGGAAGCATTGAACTACCTGATCCAACAGGGAAATTCCCGAAAACAGATATTGATAGACCCTCCGCTGGATATTATTTCAGCCCCTTGGAAACGTTTGGTTTATGACAAAGATGAACAGGTAACCAAACGCGGCTACACACTGTGCTTTCTGGATAAGTTACAAGACAGCCTGAGAAGGCGAGATGTTTATGTTACCAGAAGTGATCGCTGGGGCGACCCACGAGCTAAATTACTCCAGGGAGACGAGTGGAAAGCTCACAAAGTACAGGTTTGTCGGTCTCTTGGGCATCCTACTTCTGCCAAGGATGCTATTTCAAGCCTGTCTCAGCAACTTGATAATGCCTACCGACAGGTGATTGCAAACTTTGATGACAATGATCCTGTTAACCTTGATAACACTGGCAAAAAGCCTTCTCTGACCATCACTCAGCTCGACAAATTGGAAGAGCCTGAGAGTCTATTGAAATTGAAAGAACAGGTAGTCAGTCTCTTGCCGAAAGTTGAACTGACAGAATTACTTCTGGAAATCCACGCTCATACCGGTTTTGCAGACGAGTTTTTTCACGTAAGTGAGGCTAATGCCAGGGCCGACAATCTACTGATTAGCATTTGTGCTGTATTACTCGCCGAAGCCTGTAATATTGGTCTTGAGCCCTTGGTGCGAAGCAATGTTCCTGCACTTACCCGCCACCGGCTGAGTTGGGTGAAGCAAAACTACGTACGCGCTGAAACCTTGGCTCGTGCAAATGCCAAATTGGTTGACTATCAGTCAACGCTGTCACTACCCCAATATTGGGGAGGCGGAGAAGTGGCATCAGCGGACGGTATGCGCTTTGTTACACCCGTACGTACTATTAATTCTGGCCCAAACCGAAAGTATTTCGGCTCCAGCAGAGGAATAACCTGGTACAACTTTTTATCTGACCAATACTCCGGATTTCACGGGGTCGTTATCCCTGGAACTCTGCGTGATTCGATATTTGTCCTGGAAGGTCTCTTGGAGCAACAAACCAGTTTAAAGCCAACCGAGATTATGACCGATACCGCTGGAGCAAGCGATTTAGTATTTGGACTTTTCTGGTTACTTGGGTATCAGTTTTCCCCCAGACTGGCGGATGCCGGAGAATCTGTATTCTGGCGTATTGATAAAAATGCTGATTATGGTGTACTTGATGAGATTGCACGAGGCTGTATTAAAACGGAACAAATAGAACAGCACTGGGAAGACATGCTACGTATAGCAGGCTCTTTAAAGCTGGGAACGGTGCAGGCTTCAGAGCTAATTCGCTCGCTATTGAAAAGTGAACGCCCCTCAAGCTTGACCAAAGCCATCATTGAGTTAGGCCGAATTAATAAAACCATTTACCTTCTCCATTACGTAGATGATGAAGATTATCGACGCCGCATATTGAACCAATTGAACCGTGGTGAGGCTCGCCATACTGTTGCTCGAGCAATTTGCTATGGAAACAGGGGCGAAATCAGAAAGCAGTACCGTGAGGGACAGGAAGATCAATTGGGCGCACTGGGGTTAGTGACAAATGCTGTAGTTTTATGGAATACAATCTATATGCAAGCCTCGTTGGAGCACCTGAAAAAGCAAGGAGAAAAGATTCTGGACGAGGACGTTGCACGTCTGGCACCACTACCTTTCGGGCATATCAATATGCTAGGGCAGTACTCATTTGCTCTGTCAGAGCTGGTATCGAAAGGTCAGTTGAGGCCGCTCAATGATTCTGATGATGACAGTGAAAAGCCTTAGCGTACGATTTCGTTCCGGTGGGCTTCAGATGCCTTGAATACCTGAGCGGTTTCATCGGTCTCCAAACCTGCAAAGGTCCGGGAATGACCCGGTCCCTTTGCTGCAGCGCAGAAGTTGGAAATTCTGCAAATATTGTTAAAGCGGGAATAGCGCGGTGAGTTTTGTGGCCAGCATCATATTCCCTTCTGCTCTCAGCTTACCCATCATAAAGGCCTGCATGCCTTCCATTTTTCCAGACATAACAGCCTCCATGGTGGCCATGTCCATGGTCAGCGTAACGCTTGGATCATCGTGGGTACCATCAACCATATTGCAGGTGCCATCTTTTATAATCAGGTGCCAGCTATCGGCATCGTCGAGATCAAACTGGAACACTTCATCCATACCGGTGGCTGCCTCAGCATTGAAGCGCGCTTTCATGGAATCGATGATGTCGTTAACGGTGCTCATGATCGGTTTTCCTTATTATGCTTTTTATGCAAATGGGCTCTAACAAGTTTGAGGTTATGGATATTGGCACGGCGTGTCAACGGTGCTCAACCCCCTTACGGCAGTTGAAAAAAACTCGGGCACCAATCTCGTTGCAGGTCCGTAGTGGCGAATATCAAAACCAGTTGCACGTTCGCTGGGATCGAGATTGAGCTCTACGGTCAGCGCTCCGGCTATTTTTGCCTCCTGAAAAAAGCCCGCAGCCGGGTAGACGTTGCCAGAAGTGCCGATGCTGACAAACAGCTCGCATTTGGCCAGTGCGGTGTAAATCTGCTCCATGCCCATCGGTATCTCGCCAAACCAGACAATATCAGGACGCAATGTCCCTGCACACTGGCAGTTGGAGCAGACGCTGTTCGTTGTGAGATCGTGGTTGATTCTTGCAATGGCAGCGCAGTTTGAACAGCGTGACGCCAGCAGTTCGCCATGCATATGAATCAGGTTTTCGGAACCGGCCCGGTCGTGAAGATCATCGACATTCTGGGTGACCAGTAGAAAATCCCCACTAAAATTTCGTTCAAACTTGGCCAGTGCCTCATGAGCTGCATTTGGTACAACCGAGCTAAGCTGCTGTCGCCGGGCATTATAAAACTCGTGCACTAAAGCGGGGTTGCGCAAGAAGGCTTCAGGGGTGGCAACATCTTCCACGCTGTGGTTATCCCACAAGCCGTCCTTCAGGCGAAAAGTACTCAGGCCGGATTCAGCGGAGATACCAGCCCCGGTCAAGACGACAATGGAGCGGATACGAGAGAAGCCCATGGTCATGGCAATCGACCTTTTGTTGTCTGCAGGTTGCATTCTAGTGTCTGTCATGGAGCCATAAGTGACAACCGAATGGGCTACCGAAACTCTCATATTATTTTTGTTGAACCACTCTGGCGTAGTGTAAAGTACCGGTGTTCACCTGAAATCATTTAACGGCGCTGCAAGTGCACATGGTGTGTATCGCCAAAAAGGAGATTCTTTTGGAGTACCTGGCAGATTTTATTTTATTTCTCGCAAAGACAGTCACCATTATCGGTGGCATAGCGGTTCTTGCGGCCCTGGTTGCGGCAGTTGGTCAAAAGACCAAAAAAATGCACAAGGGGCATCTTGAGGTTACCCGGCTCAACGAGCACTACGAGCACCTGCAAAATGACTTGAAACAGACTCTGCTGGACAAAGACCAGCTGAAAAAAACCTTAAAAGAAGCAAAAGAGAAGGCCAAACAGGAAAAGAAAGCAAAGAAAAAGAGTCCTGAAGATGAGGCGGGCAAACCCAGAGTTTTCGTGCTTGACTTCCACGGCGATATCAAAGCCTCAGCGGTCAAATCTCTACGTGAAGAGATTACCGCGGTTCTCTCTCTGGCAGACAAAGAGAGTGATGAAGTGGTGGTGCGCCTTGAAAGCGGCGGTGGTTTGGTGCACTCCTATGGTCTGGCCGCATCACAGTTGAAGCGCATTCGTGATAAAGGTATCAAACTGACGGTGACTGTGGACAAAGTGGCAGCCAGTGGCGGATACATGATGGCCTGTGTCGCCAACCACATCGTCGCTGCACCGTTTGCCGTGCTTGGTTCCATTGGTGTCATGGCCCAGCTGCCCAATGTTCACCGTCTGTTGAAAAAGCACGATGTTGACATCGAACTGCACACCGCCGGTGAGTACAAGCGCACATTGACCATGTTCGGTGAAAACACAGAAAAAGGCCGTGCAAAGTTTATACAGGATATCGAACAGACCCATGAATTATTCAAAGAGTTTGTCAAAACAGAACGGGAAGCGGTTGATATTGATCAGGTGGCCACTGGTGAAATTTGGTACGGCCAAAAAGCACTGGCCATGCAGCTGATCGACGAGATCAGTACCAGTGATGAGTACATCTATCAAAAAGTTGATCAGTGCGACCTGGTGCAGGTTGAATATATCATGAAAAAAAGCGTCACTGACAAATTTGGTCTGGCCGCCGAATCTGCCCTTGATAACACGCTGATGAAGTGGTGGGAGCGATTTAGCAGCAGTCGCTTTTTTACCTGAGCTTGTTCCCTGCGGGTTATTTTTTGAACTATAGAACCAATTTCTGGTCAAAAAAGGTATATGCAATAGTCCGTAGAGGTGGAAACAATGTACTCCGTCGGTGTCCAGACTGACCCGCAGTTACTCCAACAACCCGCTCAGCCAGAGAACGGTGCTGCCAAAACCAGTCACTGGAGTCGATCGCGGGTCGTTCATGTCGTTGCCGGAGTTGCGGTTCTTGGCTTGGGAGTAATGGCGGGATTTGCCTTATCTTTCTTTGCCAGCACCTTTGCTTCTGTGGTTGTTGCAGGTGCTGTTTCGGTCATCTTAGGGGGGGCAGTCTATGGCTACTTGCGCTTTAAAGGCGAGACAGCCCCTATTCGCCCTGCACCTCTAAATGCCACCCCATCGTCACCGAAGCCTACCCATGCTGGCGGAACGTTAAAAACGTTATTCACAGGCCAGGAGCAAAGAGCCCAAGAGATGCTATATCCGCACGGCTATCGCCTCTATTCAAGCACTCGGGACGGCAACTGCTTCTATGATGCCATTGCCCATCAGTGCCCGGCTGTGAAAAATGCCCTGGAGCTGCGAATGAGAGTGTACGAGTTTGCCAAGGGTTGGCAGGATCGCCATCAACAGACTGATGCAAACTTTTCTGCCATCGAGGGTCGTGCCCACGCTCGACTGCTCAACGACGTGAACTACTCTCAAGTCCGTTCAGGGCTTGATGAAATAGCTTCTCCTAACTGCTTTGCCGACCAGATAGACGCCTATTTCGTTGCCCGAGTGTTAGCCAGACCTATTGTTATCATCAACATTAAGGGTGAAGTGACACTTGCCGTAAAGGCAAATGGCAAGCGAGCGAATGTAACGCAAATTTCCGAGCCAATGCCGGAAGGCTCAATCATCCTGATACACGATAATAATCACTTCATGGGGGTTGATCCCAAGTGATTCTTCAGTCACGGCGCAACTGCTCTGACAGTGCAATGGGTGACTCAAAACGAAACACCACAATATATGACGAAATTATCAGCGACAAAATTGCCGTCGCCTGAATAATGTGGGCTGGGATAGAACCAATGAGCCCCTGGCTGCTGGCAAAGGCTGCAATCAGAATCGAGAATTCACTGGTTTGGCCCAGGCGAAAGCCCACTTCCCAGGCTGTTGCCCGATTCTCACTGGCTTTACGCAGCAAGAATCCAAAGGCAACTGGCTTGATCACTACAACGACACCGGCCATCACCAGGGCTGGGAGAAGCACATGGCTGATCAGGTCCAGGTTGAAACTGGCACCAATTGAGAAGAAGAACAATACCAGGAAAAAGTCTCTCAACGGCTTCAGATTAATCGCAATGTACTGAGCTATAGGACTGGTAGCGATACTGATACCAGCAATGAAAGCACCAATTTCATAAGACAGGTTCAGACTGTGTGCCAACTCGGCAATGCCCAGGCACCAGCCCAGCGCCATCAGGAACAGATATTCGTAAAACCGGTCAAAGCGAGCCATCAACGGCAGGAGCAAGTACTTCACCATCATGATGGCACTGAAAAACAGGGCAGGCAGGGCAACAAATGCCAACACCAGGTCATTGTAACTGCCACTGTGTGCCGGGTTCATATTGTACAGAAGCAACAGGGCGATGATGGCCATCAAGTCCTGTAACAGCAGCAGGCTGACCATCATCTCACCAGTGTGCTTATGGTGTAAAACGGTGGTAGGCAGCAGCTTGATACCGATGATGGTACTGGAAAACATCATACTGGTGCCGATGATGACCGAATCAATGGGTGGCAAATCAAACGCCCGGCCAAGCCCATAGCCAGCAAGGGCAAAAAGAAACGAGCTGAGTAAACCCACTGTGGCGGTCTTTTTTAGCAGGTGGGCCAGGTGGCTCGGCTGCATATCAAGCCCTAACAGGAAGAGCAGAAAGATGATCCCGACATGGGCAATATCGTTAAGTAGGTTGGTGTCGTTTACCACTTCCATGCCGTACGGTCCAAGGATGGCACCGAGGGCAATATAGGCCACGAGCAAAGGCTGGCGGGTAAACAGTGCCCCAGTGGCAAGTATCGCTGCCCCGGTAAAAATAAGGAAAAAAGAGAAGAGCAGAGGACCGCTTTCCATTGTTAAGGCTCGTTCTTGGATTATTTATGGAAGTCACAGTATAACCAACAGTTAGATTTTCGTGCGGTGAATGAGAAAAAACTGTTAAACCGTGATCTCAATAATTTGTATCGTCGCGATGATGATTTCCTGCATTATGTTCTGTTCCTGCAGACATTTTTGCTGAACACCGCGTTGGACATGATTTGTAAAGTTTGATTAACTTGGATTGTTGATCCCTCAGAAAAATGGAGCGCATTAAATATGAAAATAAAGAAAGACAGCACTGTTGACGCCATTGCCGCTACTGCCTTGATTCTCCTGGTGGTAATTACTGCTGTGTTCTGGGTAAGCAGCCAATAGAATTAAGGTACGATTGTTCAGGATTTTCCCAGTACTGTGTGAACCACCAGTAGCAGGGCGGCCACAAACAGCGCCGTTCCTACGATTCCGGCAATAATGAAGTGCGCTGGTTTCCCCTGCTGAAAATCTTTCTCAAGGTTCGCTTTTTTCTGTACTCCAAAAGCCGCTGATAATGTACTGAGCACCACAGCCTTCAGACCCGTTCCCTTTTTTTCTGCCACTTTTTGTACCGGTGGTTTGCTGTCAATGAGTCGACCATTAATGGAAGTGAAGGGAGGTTGCACCGCCAAGGATTGCCAACCCGCTAAGCACAGTGTTAATCCGCTTCAGCAAAAATCAAGTTGGAAGTTCGGGGTGGCTCACGGTTTTGGATGTTCTGAATCGGCAGACTTTTCTTCAGGCTTGCCCTCTGTCTCAGGTTCGCTGGCTTGTTCGCAGGTGGCATCCTCTGCAAACCGGTCATGCAAGTCCCCTTCCTCCTGCAGCTGCTGAATCTGCTGCGATGACATGTAAAAATCTGCCTCACGGCCTTCAAGTACCCCTCGGCCGTGCCAGGGTAGAAGGCGGTAATCGGAGTGATGACTGTAGTCCAAAAAAGGGTATTTGATGATCTGAAAGTACGGCGAGTAATCGAAATCCCTTGGCGTACACAGCTTCGGGTTACGCTGAAAAAGCTGAACACCCGACTCACCATCGTGTTTTACCAAAGGCAGGATGGGGAAGTGAATGAAACTGAACGCCTCAGCAATCATGGTTGAGCAGACAGTCTTGGTCTCCTGCCCCGGAGAGTACTGAAACAGTGACGAGCCTAAGCGTCTGGGTAGAAAAGAGTAGGGGAAGAAGAACCGGGCCAGATCCAGAATCTGTCGGACGTTGTAATCCATGCCAAGCCGGCTGACCGCGTAATGAATGACTTTTTGGCTGTCTTGATAACTTAACCCTTTCGGGCGACAGATGCGCAGATGCTCACCCTGGTATTTTTTTAGTGGCTGAATCTCTGTACCGATACCGAGCTCACTCTCGATGATGAGCTGCTCATCAAAAGAGCCATCGTAAGATTTGCTGACTGCCTGACGAACCCGATCATCTTCAATGTCATGCAGCCGGCCGATATAGAGCATGGCATGGGTCCAGGGGCTTTGCGTGGTCTGCTTGATTACCTGACTGACCCGGGAGCGCCCGGTTACCAGTAAGACATCACAAGGTTTCACTTCATGGCGTATGCGCTCAAAATCGCATAGCTGAATACTTTTTTCCTGAACGTTGTGACTCAGCCAGTTGGTCAGGCAGCCAGCTACCATTTTGAAAAGATTCATGTCCCGCGCCCGATAATAATTGTCATCAGTGAGTGTTCTTCAAACTGCAATTGGCGATAACATTAACCTGAATGTTTATCGGCAGCGGATGCATAAGTTGTGAGCAAATCAGTAAAACCTGAACATCTTTCCTCTAGCTTGCAGTTTCTGAACAAAAATCGTGGACCGGCGCCTGTGCATCGCTGGAATCCACCGTTTTGTGGTGATATCGATATCCGTATTGCCTACGATGGCAGCTGGTACTATCAAGGCTCACCCATTGCCAGAGAGTCACTGGTCCGGCTGTTTGCCTCTGTACTGCGCCGTGATGACGACCATTATTATCTGGTGACCCCGGCAGAAAAAGTACGAATCCAGGTGGAAGATGTCCCTTTTGTCGTGATTCGTGCTGATGTGTGCATCGATTCAATGGGGCCGGAGTATCGTTTTACCACCAATGTCGGTGATGAGGTCTTGTTAAGTAGCGAGCACCCTTTGTTCCTGTCAGAAGACAGCATACCTTACATCAAAGTAAGAGATCGGCTGAATGCCCGCATCAATCGCAACGTTTATTACCAGTTGATTGAGCAGGCAACAGAAGTCCAGACAGAAGAGGGTACAGCCCTGACAATCTGCAGTCAGGGGCAAGATTATTTACTCGGTGTTGTCGAAGGTGGCTGAGCCACCTCTACATATTGGGATAATTGGGACCACCACCGCCTTCCGGTGACACCCAGGTGATATTTTGTGCCGGGTCCTTGATATCACAGCTCTTGCAGTGAATACAGTTCTGAGCGTTAATCTGGAATCGCTTGTCTTCTCCGTCGCCAACTACTTCGTAGACGCCCGCCGGGCAGTAACGCTGAGCCGGCTCATCGTACAGCGAGAGATTATCCCTTAGTGGGATAGCCGGATCGGCCAACATTAAATGACAGGGCTGATCTTCCTCATGATTGGTATTGGAGAGAAAGACAGAACTCAGGCGATCAAAGGTCAGCACGCCATCCGGTTTTGGATAGTCAACCGGACTGCTCTCGGCAACCGGAGTGAGTCGGGCAAAATCCGGGGCTTTATCGTGCAGAGTGAACGGCAGATGACCATTAAAGATATTCAGGTCAGCAAAGGCAAAAGCTGCGCCCCAGATATTGCCGAATTTATGCATAGCCGGGCCAAAATTGCGCTGCTGATGCAACTCTTTATAGAGCCAGGAACTTTGCCAGGTGGAGTTAAACGTCTCCAGTTTATCACTGGCCGAGCCATCAGTAACCGCTTCAAACACGACCCGGGCGGCAATGATTCCCGACTTCATGGCTGTGTGTGAGCCTTTGATCTTGGCACCATTCATAGTTCCGGCATTGCAACCAAGCAATAACCCTCCTGGAAAGGCCATCTCCGGCAAGGATTGGAGACCACCTTTGGCCAATGCCCTGGCACCGTAAGACACCCTTTTGCCACCTGCAAGATACTGCTTGATTACCGGATGCGTTTTAAACCGCTGAAACTCCTCAAACGGACTCAAATGAGGATTGGAGTAACTCAGATCAGTGATCAGGCCCAGCGCTACTTGATTGTTCTCCAGATGATAGAGGAAGCCGCCACCAGTTGAACCGGTTTCCGACAAAGGCCAGCCGGCAGTATGAACCACAAGTCCCTGCTGATGGTTTTCCGGTGCGACATCCCACAACTCTTTAATGCCCAGCCCGTAGTGTTGCGGATCACGCCCCTTATCAAGTTTGAAGTGATCAATTAACTGTTTGCCCAGATGACCACGACAACCCTCGGCAAAAAGGGTGTACTTGCCATGAAGCTCCATGCCCGGCTGAAAGCTGCTTTTTGCTTCTCCGGAAGCAGAGACGCCCATATCGCCCGTGGCTACCCCCTTAACACTTCCATTGTCGTTAAATAATATTTCCTGAGCGGCAAATCCGGGAACAATCTCTACACCAAGGGCTGTTGCCTGTTCGGCCAGCCAGCGGCATAAATTGCCCAGACTGATAATGAAATTACCATCGTTATGCATGGTTTTTGGTACGAAAAGCCCCGGAACTTTTACAGCTTTTTCAGATGATCGCAACACATAAACATCGTCAGAAGTGACCGGGGTATTCAAGGGGGCTCCAAGCGCCTGCCAATCAGGAAACAGCTCCTGTAATGCTGTGGGCTCAAAGACGGCACCGGAGAGAATATGAGCACCAACCTCGGAACCTTTTTCCACCACACAAACGGTCAGCTCTTTGCCTTGCTCTTTAGATAACTGCATTAAACGACAGGCTGCTGACAAACCGGAGGGGCCGGCACCCACAATAACGACATCAAACACCATCGATTCGCGTTCCATGATCAGCTCCCTCACTGACGGAGTATTATTATTTTGGTCCTGAATCAATTGACCGCTGGTAGTTAACTGACAGTATACCCAGTGTTTTTTGCACCAGACAACATAGCCTGGGCAAATGCTGAGCCAAACATCCGTTTGAACCCTTATCGGTGCACTGATAGACTGCGGTCATGCAGGTAAGTAAACGCCAGTTGTTTAATGATTACAAAAACATTCGCTGGATGTTCGCTATCTGCCCGACGTGCCACATAATGCTAATAACAATCAAGAGAAGGCTGCGGACCTATGAAAATATTGGTAGCCGTCAAAAGAGTCATTGATTATAACGTCAAGGTTCGAGTGAAGGCCGATCATTCTGACGTTGATCTGACCAATGTGAAAATGGCCATCAACCCCTTTTGTGAAATAGCCGTTGAAGAAGCTGTCAGGCTCAAAGAGAAGGGAATGGCCGATGAAATTGTTGTCGTATCCCTTGGTGATGACGCCTGTCAGGAGCAGCTGCGTACTGCGCTGGCCCTCGGTGCCGACCGGGGTATCCTGGTACAGACAGAGCAACCTCCCGGCTCTTTAGCTGCAGCCAAGCTGCTTAAGGCCATCATTGATGAAGAGCAACCCGGCCTGGTGCTGCTGGGCAAACAGGCGATCGACAGCGACAATGGCCAAACCGGACAGATGCTGGCAGCCTTGGCGGGACTTCCCCAGGGAACCTACGCCTCCGAAGTAACCGTTGATGC
Source organism: Endozoicomonas sp. (assembly GCA_027942505.1). Taxonomy (GTDB): domain Bacteria; phylum Pseudomonadota; class Gammaproteobacteria; order Pseudomonadales; family Endozoicomonadaceae; genus Endozoicomonas. The sequence goes on from JAQFVO010001333.1 coordinate 19,628, forward strand.
AGGCAAGGTTAACGTCACCCGGGAAGTAGACGGTGGCCTGCAAACCGTGAGTCTCGACCTGCCCGCAATCGTCACTACCGACCTGCGCCTGAATGAGCCGCGCTATGCTGCCCTGCCCAACATTATGAAAGCCAAGCGTAAACCCATAGCCATCAAAACACCGGCCGACCTGGGTGTTACCGTGTCGTCTACATTAACCACGCTAAAAGTAGAGCCGCCCGCGCAACGACAGGCGGGCATCAAAGTGGCCAGCGTCGATGAGTTGATCGAAAAATTACAACATGAGGCGAAGGTGATCTAATGGCCATATTAGTCGTTGCTGATCATGACAACAGCACCCTTGCAGCCAAGACGCTCAATACCGTAGCCGCAGCCAGTGCCATCGGAGGTGAGGTTCATCTGCTGGTTGCCGGTCACCAGTGTGACAGTGTTGCCCAACAGGCTCGCTCTGTGGCTGGCGTCACCAAGGTGCTTCTGGCTGACAATCCGGCCCTGGAAAACCAGCTGGCAGAAAACGTCAGCTTGCTGGTAACAGAGCAGGGCAGGGAGTACTCCCATATTCTGGCTTCCACGTCCACTGATGCTCGCAACATGATGCCCAGAGTTGCCGCCTTGCTGGATGTTGATCAGGTGTCGGATATTATCCGGGTCGAGAGCGAAGATACATTTGTTCGGCCCATCTATGCCGGGAATGCCATAGCCACAGTGCGCTCAAATGCATCCGTTAAAGTCATTACGGTGCGCAGTACCGGCTTCGACCCGGTTGCTGCCGAGGGCGGTAATGCCACTGTGGAAACCATTGCCAGCGACCACGATGCCGGGATTACCCGCTTTGTCAGTGCTGAGCTGGCACAGTCGGACCGCCCGGAACTCTCTTCTGCGCAGATCATTGTTTCTGGTGGGCGCGGCATGGGCAACGGTGAAAACTTTGCGCTGCTTTACGAGGTTGCTGACAAACTGGGCGCTGCCGTTGGTGCTTCCAGGGCCGCCGTTGATGCGGGCTATGTTGCCAATGATATGCAGGTTGGGCAGACCGGCAAAATCGTGGCCCCACAATTGTACGTGGCGGTGGGAATCTCCGGAGCTATCCAGCATCTTGCCGGTATGAAAGACAGTAAAGTCATAGTTGCCATCAATAAAGATGAAGAAGCCCCCATCTTTCAGGTGGCCGACTATGGTCTGGTAGCAGATCTCTTTGTTGCCGTGCCAGAGCTAAAGAGCAAGCTCCCGGAATAACAAGCGTTGTATTTAACGCCATGCCACCGAAGGTGGCATTCCTCAATTGTTGCAAGCAATAGAAAAAGACCGGAGTGGCCCGTGATACGAGTTATGGTTGCCGATGATCATGATCTGGTGAGATCGGGAATCTCCCGCATGCTAGGGGACGTGCAAGGCATCAAGGTGGTGGCACAGGCTGCCAGTGGCGAGGAGGCGGTTGAGTGTTACCGGGAGTTTGCTCCGGACGTCACGCTGATGGACATACGTATGCCCGGCATCGGTGGCTTAGAGGCGACGCGCAAAATCTGCCAGATTAATCCTCATGCCAGAATTATTGCGGTTACTGCTTGCGCTGATGAGCTTTTTCCAGCCAAGTTGATTGAAGCGGGTGCCAGGGGCTATGTCACCAAAAGCACCGATATCTCTGAGATGGTAACGGCAATCCGCAACGTTTTTACCGGCAAGAAGTATATTGATCCGGACATTGCCCAGCAACTGGCACTGCAGGCCATTGAGCCTGAGAGCGCATCGCCATTCCAGCAGCTCTCCCAGCGGGAGATGCAGATCGCCATGATGATTGTTCATTGCGAAAAGGTGCAGACCATCTCAGAGAAACTCTGCCTGAGTCCGAAAACCGTCAACAGCTATCGCTATCGCATGTTTGAAAAGCTCGATATCAGCAGTGATGTGGAACTGACCCACCTGGCCATTCGTCATGAGTTGATCGATACGCTGGCGTGACTCATTATTCGCTTCTGATCGTGATAGAATGCACCCATGGTCTGATATCGTTTTCTGGTGATCCATGGCGGGCAGTGAACAAAGCAGTAATTTCGATCACAAGGCATTTCTGGAAACGGTGTCACACCGTCCGGGCGTCTATGAAATGCTCGATCACAACGGTAAAACGCTTTACATCGGTAAGGCTAAAAATCTTAAAAATCGCCTGGCCAGTTACTTTCGCGCCAGCGGTCTTAGCACCAAAACACTTGCCCTTGTTGGTAAAATTGCCGACATCCAGCTGACCGTAACGCACAGCGAAACCGAGGCGTTACTGCTCGAACAGAACCTGATCAAGGATCGCAAGCCGCCCTACAATATTTTGCTCAGGGACGATAAATCCTATCCCTTTATCTACATCTCCGCTGACAGTGATTTTCCCCGAATGGACTCCTGTCGAGGCCGCAAGCGACTTAAAGGGCAGTTTTTCGGTCCATATCCGAGCAGTCATGCCGTGCGTGAAAGCCTGCAACTGCTGCAAAAAATATTTAAAATACGTCAGTGTACGGATACTTACTTCAGAAACCGAACCCGGCCTTGCCTGCAGTATCAGATTAATCGTTGCAAAGCGCCCTGTGTGGGACTGGTTAGTGAAGATGAGTATCAGCAAGACCTGAACGATACACGCCAGTTTCTTGAGGGCAAAAGTCAGCAGTTAATTCGCTCGTTAATCGAACGCATGGAAGTGGCTGCCGAAGCCCTGGATTTTGAACAGGCAGCGGCCATCCGCGACCAGATTAACCATCTGCGAGCCGTGCAGGAGCAGCAGTCGGTTACCAAAGCTGCCGGCGATGTTGATGTAATCGGTTTTACCCAAATGGCAGGCAATACCTGTTTTGATGTGCTTTTTGTGCGCCTGGGTCGGGTGCTGGGTCACAAATACTACTTCCCCCAATTTAAGCTTGAGGCAGAGCCAGGTGACTATCTTGCCGACTTCATGGCCCAGTTTTATGTGCGACTGGTAAACAGTCGCGATCTGCCCAACGAGATCATCGTTCCCTTCGAATTGACCGACAGCACTACTATTGAAGACGCTATTCATGCCGTTTCTGGCAAAAAAATCCACATCAAGCACAATATCCGCGGGGAACGACAAGACTGGCTTCGCCTGGCCAACAAAAATGCTCAGCAAAATCTCGATAGCCATCTGGCCAGCAAAAGTCATCTGTTCCAACGCTATGCCCAGTTGCAGAGTCTGCTGAGTATTGAGTCCATAGGCCGCATGGAGTGCTTTGACATCAGTCACACTATGGGCGAGGCTACCGTCGCTTCGTGCGTAGTATTTGATGCACAAGGCCCGGCCAACAGCGAGTACCGGCGTTATAATATCACCGGTATCGAGCCCGGCGATGACTATGCCGCCATGGCAGTGGCCCTGGACAAACGTTACCGGAAACTGGCCGACGCAGGGGAGGGTGCCCGGCCGGATCTGATCATCATTGACGGCGGTAAAGGTCAATTGGGCAAGGCGACACAGGTGATTAATGAACTCGGGCTGGGTATTCCCCTGCTCGGGGTAGCCAAGGGCGTCACCCGCAAACCGGGACTGGAAACATTGATATATGAGGATCACGAGTTAGACCCCAGTGGCGCAGAAGCGGCTTTACTGCTGATTCAGCAAATTCGTGATGAGGCACACCGCTTTGCCATTACCGGCCACCGACAGCGTCGGGAAAAGGCCAGAAAACGCTCCGTCCTGGAGGACATTCCGGGTATTGGCAGTAAACGGCGCTCTGCCTTGTTAAAATTTTTTGGCGGCCGGGCAGGGGTGGGTGGCGCCTCTGTTGACGAGTTGAAAAAAGTGCAGGGTATCAGTCTGGCGTTGGCGCAACAGATTTACGACCACCTGCACGACGCCTGAGTTCGATTATGAGTATGTGATGATTACTGAGAGTAAACTGCCCGGCGACTGGCAGTTAAATGATATTAATTCACCATTCGGGCTAGCACCGTGAGCCGGTACTGTGTAACGTATGCTCAATTCACCGGCTTGATTTCTGACAGTTTATGAACATACCCAATTTTCTAACACTAACGCGCATTGTTCTGGTCCCTTTTCTGGTCATTATCTTCTACCTCCCTTTTTCGTGGAGTTATCTTGTCTGTGGCGGGATATTTATCTTTGCCGCAGCGACCGACTGGTTTGACGGTTACCTGGCCAGGCGGCTCAACCAGAGCACGCCATTCGGTGCTTTTTTTGATCCGGTGGCTGATAAAATTATGGTTGCCACCGCACTTTGCCTGCTGATCGATGATTTTCGAACCTTCTGGGTAACGGTGCCGGCCTTGATCATTATCGGGCGGGAAATTGTCATTTCGGCATTAAGAGAGTGGATGGCTGAGCTGGGCAAGCGTACCAGTGTTGCTGTCAGCATGATTGGCAAAGCCAAAACCGCTGCCCAGATGGTTGCTATCACCTTGTTGCTGTTATCACCGGTACCGTTTGATTCATGGCTTGGCTATCTGGGGATAACGCTATTGTATTTGTCGTCGATATTAACACTATGGTCCATGTATGTTTATCTGAAAGCTGCCTGGCCGGATCTGTCACCGTTTGCCAAGCCTGACTGAGGCGACGGAAAGCGGTTGACATCAAAACAAAAAAACCTAAAATACGCTTCGTGTTCGGGCGCTGGCAGGTAGTTGACCAGAGTCGTATCACGAACTATCAGGCGAGTTAGCAAAGCGGTTATGCAGTGGACTGCAACTCCATTTAGACCGGTTCGACTCCGGTACTCGCCTCCAC
>JAQFVO010001343.1 GCA_027942505.1 Endozoicomonas sp.
TGAAATGAGCCTGCAATTTCTGATCTTTCGTCCATGATTACTGGATGAAAATCATAATGAATACAAGGCTCATAATAACTCTCAAGCAAGTCGAAGAACTGCTCCAGGCTGCCAATAAAATAAAACCTGGCTGGGAGTCAAAAGATGAATGTTATCAATGGATTGAAGTCACTCTCAGTCACTTTCAATATCGCTCCCTGAGTAAGTCAGACAAAGGGCTGATACAAGAGGCTCTCGCTGGCAGTCAATAAATGAAGTTCGCAAACTATTTGGTACTGAAAATAAAAAAGTTAAGTGGTGAACAAATCAGCCGCATAAATCGGGTAGCCGGAGGTCTCTAACCTCCAGCACCCTCCACCCAGCTTGCGGAACCGCACCGAGCGGCTCCCGAAGGTGGTGAATCATGTGCAGAAAACCGTGAGCAAGTCTTGATCTGATTGTCTCACACCTCCACCTCATACTGCGCCAAATCAGGCGCAGTCCCTTTCATCTCCCCATCTTGGATAAACGCCCTCTCTCCAACGCCTACCGACTTCCCCTTAACCGTAATCACTGAGCCATCCCGCAGCTCTGCGTGGCTGGTGCCGTTACCATTGTTTTCAGTAATGGTGGCCACTACTCGCACACCGTCAGGTATCAGCGCTTTGAATTGCTGCCAGATATTGGTGGTGGCCATCAGTAGTGCCTCTCCAAATCAATTTTCTGGATAACGCTTCCCCCGCTTTCGGCTGTAATACTGGTGGACAGGCACAGCCCCTGCCAGTCGCCCCTCTCTCCTAAAAGAGTATCTTGCACTTCAACCAACATCCCCGGTTCAATCAACCCGGGCGCTGTGTTGCTGTCGGACAGCGGTAGCTCAATGGTGGTTATGCTCTGTTGACCTCCCTTGGCCAGCTCGTTTCTCCCACGCTCGGTATTGACCTGGGTCTCAGTGAGCCAGTCTTCCAGAATATCGGGAGCCGGGTTATCCCCAGAACTTCCTGACCGCTTAACATTCACCGCTACCCCCGCATTGGTGCCGGACACAAAAAATCAGGGTCAGGTCTTTCATTATGCACAACATTTGACGTTTAATTATAAGTAAAGATATTCGCACAATGAAAGACCTGACCCCAGCTTTTATCGGGTTCGCGGTCGAGAAAATCAGGGTCAGGTCTTTCATTTTGCATAATATATGTCGTTTATAGTGATAAACAAGATATTTGTACAATGAA
>JAQFVO010001364.1 GCA_027942505.1 Endozoicomonas sp.
TGACAGGCAAGACACGCTTCATCAGCAAGAGTCTGAGTCACAAACAAACGACGATGATAGTTCATGGCAGGTGGTAAGCCGGCGCCGGTCAAGACGTCAATGTTCGGGTACTGCCTCTGCTGGTAAGTGTGATGATAAAAACGGTGCCCGGGCAAAGGTGGCATCACCAAGCCAACTACCGAAAAACAGCTCAACAGGCAACAGGGTGTCTGGACAGAAACAGCCGCGGTGCAGGAACGACCAGGTGGCTCCGTCATCCACGAGGTCCTCGGGATGTTGGGCAGTATGCACCGACAGCTTTGTGCGACTTGGCGGCATGGATTGGGCAGCCTTTCACACCCTGATGATGAACTCTCATGAGCAATCTCCGGCAAGCCTCACTGAACCTGACTTTCTGCGCTTTCATCGACTGATGAAAGCGGGGCCACAGATCGTCAGACAAGCTGAAGATCTCTCTTTCCTGGCCGGTCCGTTCAAAGTGTTGCTGCCCAGTAATGAGATGTCGCTGGATACCACTTTGCTGTCGCTGTTGATCGAGCGGGCCAGTCCCGGGTTTGTGAAGCTACTCGGCGATTGCTTTGTCAGCAGCCTTTGTGGGGTGGACCGAAAACATGGCAAGCTGTTCACGGCGGTAACAGAAATACTTGTCCAGATTTGCCAGGCGGATCCGCATTGGCTGGACAGGCTGGGCTGGCAAAAGGTGCGCACGCGGCATCAATGCAGCCTGTTTTCGACCTTGTCGTTCTTGTTAAAAGAGAGTAACCAGATTCAACTGGTCCGGAATTTGCACCAGCGAGTCAGCTGGTTGTGGTTGCAAGATTGTCATTATGCTGTCGTACAAAAAATGTCTTGCGAGCACCTGTCCACAGATACGGTGGCCTGGGTGCGCGACCTCAAGGCAAGCGTTCGGGCCTTGTCGTGCTGGCTGGAGGTTCGTTTTTTTATTACCGGAGAGATCGGTGAACGTTACCGGCTGGTTACCAGTTACGCCGATATGGTTGAGAGCGTCATCGGGGCCATGGATCGTCTTGATCCGCCACCGTCCCGTTCGCTGCTCGGCCTATGGCAGGCCATTGCCCATTGGTCGTTCTATTTTCGCAATCATTTGCGTGAGTACCTGGGGTTTGATAAGGCCATTACTCTGCTCAATGGCATGCTGCAACACATCCACCGTTGGCCTGATCTGGAGAGTCTGGCTTTTGAATTACGGTTGTCCTTGCTGGGAACTGTACTGATCAAGTGTGAGAGTTTGTTGCTCAGGCGGAACAGTGTCGTGTTTTTCAAGGCCTGGCATCAACACAGGAACATGCTGCCGCCGCTGTTCACCAGGTGCGGTGAGTTTATGAAGA
>JAQFVO010001389.1 GCA_027942505.1 Endozoicomonas sp.
AAACCGTGGAACCGGAGCTACATATTGATTTCAACGATCTGGAGATGGCACTGGGTAACCAGGCAGATCTGGATGCCAATCTGGATTACCCGGAATTCGACCAGGAATTTAAAGCCCTCAGCAACTACCGGGCCATGTCAAAAGCCTTGTTGTGATAAGCACTCCCGTGATAACCACGGGAGCGAACACACCCACCTCATCAGCACCGCCATTAACTCCAGCGTCAACGTCAGGCTTTTCCGGCTGACGGGGAGGCTGTCGCAAAAGACCCTGAAAAGATGGAAACCACGAAGAACACGAAGAGCACTAAGGAAAAGAAAAACTCTTTTTGGTGCTCTTCGTGTCCTTCGTGGTTCAAGGCTTTTATGCTTTTCTCTGAGCGGAAGAGATAACAACGCACGCAGCGATACTGCCAGAAAACAAAAAGCCTCATCATTCAGAGGCTCTTTTGCCATCGTGGACCAACTTTCCTGACGTTTCAGAGAGAGACGATTTGCGCGACCTTCATCAAATGATTGTCAATCTGATTGTGCTTGCTGATGGCACGATCGAGCGGAGTTTTAACCACCTGCTGGTCACGCACGCCGACCATAATACCGCTGTCACCATTTTTCAGCGCTTCCACAGCCGCCACACCGAGCCGGCTGGCCAGCACCCGGTCAAAACAGGTGGGCTTGCCGCCACGCTGAATGTGGCCGAGAACAGTAACCTTCACCTCATACTCGGGGAAATTCTCCTCCACAGCACGGGACAGCTCAAAAACCCCACCACTGCGGTCACCCTCAGCCACCACAATAATGCTTGACGACTTGCCACCACGACCACTCTTTTGCAGAGACTCCATAAAGTTCTCTATGGTTTTCTCCTGCTCAGGAATCAGGATATCCTCAGCGCCAGAGGCAATACCGGTGTTGAGCGCGATAAAGCCGGCATCACGCCCCATCACTTCGATGAAGAACAGGCGGTTGTGCGATGAGGCAGTATCGCGAATCTTATCGATCGCCTCCACCACCGTATTCAGGGCGGTGTCGTAGCCGATGGTGTAATCGGTGCCATAGATATCGTTATCAATCGTACCGGGCACACCGATGCAGGGTAGACCGTGCTCTTCCTGTAGCAGCATGGCACCGGTGAACGAACCATCACCACCGATCACCACCAGGCCATCAAGTTCGGCCGTCACGATATTTTCGAAGGCTTTCGCCCGGCCTTCCTTGGAGCGAAATTCCTGGCAGCGAGCAGACTTCAGGAAGGTGCCACCGAGGTTGAGAATATTGGCCACCGAGCGAGCATCAGCGCTCTTCATGCGGTTTTCAATCAACCCTTTGTAGCCCTCTTTGATCAGCACCGGTTCGATACCGTAATAAATACAGGCACGAACAGTCGCACGAATGGCTGCATTCATACCAGGAGCATCGCCCCCGGAGGTCAAAACACCGACTCTCTTTAGTTGGGTCATGCCAGAATAATCTCCGTCAAAGAACCTGAAAATGATTAGCAAAAGGACTGGTGAATCGTCGCATCATTCTACACAGAGAATTTGCAGGGTGTTGGTGCCACCCTCGACTTCCTGACTTTCACCTTTGGTCAAAATAATCTTGTCACCCACGGTTAGCAGCCCAAGCTCCTTAAGCACCCGTATCGCCTGACCATTCACTTCCGGACCGTACTCAGGACCACTGTCAAAAGCCACCGCTTCCACCCCGCGATAAAGGGCAACGCGACGTTCAGTAGTCTCATAACGAGTCAGGGCAAAAATGGGCAGACGGGTGTTGATCCTGGACATCCACAACGGGGTTGAACCGGTTTTGGTCAGACAGACAATCGCCTTTATGTCGTCCAGATGGTTGGCAGCAAACAACGCTGCCTGGGCAATCGCCTCATCGACGTGATTAAACCGGCCAACACGACGCTCGGCCATGAATTCCACAGCCTGCTTTTCTGCACCGAGACAGATACGGCTCATGGCCTTGACCACCTCATCGGGACGCTTGCCGGTAGCCGTCTCGCCAGAGAGCATAACCGCATCGGTACCGTCGAGCACCGCGTTGGCCACATCAAACACTTCGGCGCGGGTAGGCTGGGTGTTGTGAATCATCGATTCCATCATCTGAGTGGCAGTGATCACTGGCTTATTCAAACGACGAGCTTCGTTAATCAGATGCTTCTGGGCGCCAATCAGTTCCGGATCACCAATTTCCACCCCCAGATCACCACGGGCAACCATCACCGCATCGGAGGCAGAGATGATCTCGGCCAGCAACTGATGGTCGTTGACCACTTCAGCGCGCTCAATCTTCGACAATATAGCAGCTGTACCACCGGCTTCACGCAATAAACGACGCACCTCTTCTACATCGCTGGCATGGCGCACAAACGAAACCGCCAGGTAATCTACCTCCAGCTCGGCAGCCAGAAGAATATCCTGCTTGTCCTTATCCGTTAAGGCCGCAGCAGACAACCCGCCACCTTGCAGATTGATACCTTTATTGTTGGACAGCTCGCCGCCATTTATGGCGCGAGTCTCAATGCATGGACCGTTAATGGCCAGCACCTCAAGACTGATGCGCCCATCATCAAGCAACAGGATATCGCCAACCTTGCAGTCATTGGGCAGCTCTTTATAGCCAAGGCCAACCTGAGTTTCATCACCATCATCCAGGGGCAAACTGGCATCAAGATTAAAGCGCGCACCATCGGGGAGATGAATCTTGCCGTTCTGGAACCGGGCAATGCGGATTTTTGGGCCTTGAAGATCACCCAAAATGGCTACCGGACGATTTAACCGGGCGGCTATCTGGCGGATAACCTGGGCTCTGGCTTTATGATCTTCAGCCTCACCGTGGGAGAAGTTGAGGCGAACAACATTCACGCCGGCCTCAATAAGCTTGCGCAGCTGCTCTTCGGATTCCGTCGCCGGCCCGAGCGTTGCGACAATTTTGGTGCGTCTGAGCATGGATATCCTCTCGCTTGTACAGCCGCCGCGGTCCAGAGCCTGCTCAGCCCACAGAGAGCCTTTTGTCATCCCGCAGGAGTCCATACAGCATGCGACAGGCAATAGTGAATCGTTACTACGTACCGCCTATAAACGACAAACGTTTAAAACCGGGGACTGGGAAGTATGAACAAAAGAAGACAGTGCACAGACAACTTTGCGGCGAAAAAACACTGCCTGCTCTTTGCTCACAACAGACCGGAATGGCCCAACCAACACAGGCCCGATAAACGAGCCTGTATTGCAATCAGCTGGAACTAACTTCAGGCGTTCATCAGAGCCTTGGCAGTGTCAAGCATACGGTTGGAGAAGCCCCACTCGTTGTCGTACCAGGACATAACCTTGACCAGGTTGCCCAGAACACGGGTCTGAGTCGCGTCAAAGTTAGATGAGTATGGACTGTGGTTGAAGTCCATGGACACCAGCTGCTCGTGGTTAACGTGCAACACGCTAGACATGGCAGGAGTAGACTTGGCAGCCGCGATAATAATCTCGTTGACTTCATCAACGGTGGTGTCACGGGCAGCAACAAAACTCAGGTCAACCAGAGAGACGTTGATGGTAGGCACACGAACCGCCATACCGTCAAACTTGCCTTTCAGCTCAGGAACCACCAGACCAACCGCGGCAGCGGCACCGGTAGCTGTCGGGATCATGTTCATGGCCGCAGCACGGGCACGGTACAGGTCAGAGTGATAAACATCGCTCAGACGCTGGTCGTTGGTGTAAGCGTGAATGGTGGTCATCAGCCCCTTGTCAATGCCCAGGGCATCGTTCAGTGGCTTGGCGATCGGTGCCAGACAGTTCGTGGTGCAAGACGCGTTAGAAATAACGGTCATGTCAGCAGTGATCGTGTTGTGGTTAACACCGTAAACGATAGTGGCATCAACGTTGGAGCCTGGCGCAGAGATGATTACTTTTTTCGCACCACCGTCCAGGTGAGCCTGGCAGTCGCTCTTGGAGCGGAATACACCAGTACATTCAAAGACCACATCAACACCCAGCTCACCCCATGGCAGCTTGGCAGGATCGCGCTCAGAGAACGTCTTGATTTCGTCGCCGTTGACGTACAGGGCACCTTCGCCCTGCTCAACCTGAGCGTTGAAACGACCGTGAACGGTGTCGTACTTGGTCAGGTGAGTATTGATGGTGGTGTCACCCAGGTCATTAATGGCAACAATCTGGTACTCATCGCGGCGGCCTGCTTCGTAGAGTGCGCGCAGAACGTTGCGACCGATACGGCCATAGCCATTAATAGCAATCTTGATCATGATGTCTCCAATACCGTTAATCAAAGCGGCAAAACCGCTCTTTATTCCAGTTAACAGGATCACTTAACACAGCAACCCCGCAGCCAGTCACTGTGATGCATCACAGAATTTGACAGCAGCGGTGTTCACAGCTTTTATTACCAGCCATCGCGACTGTCATCAAACAGCCGCCAAGTTTGGCAAAGACATGTTAAGGTCCACTTCACGAGATATGCATCTGCGAAGGGTGCAAGCTCATCAACAAGGGCTGAGTTTTTGGTGATGGGGGATCATTATGCAAAGGTCAACGCAGGAAGCATAATTTCACCCCGCTTCTCATCTGGAATCAGCCGTTTGCCGAAACCACCGGTCTGCTTTTTCGACCGGTGAATTATAAAGTGCGATCAAAAACCGTGAGCCAACTCAGCACCGCCGAGCTGGTTCCGCTTTCGCGTATTTACCGCACTGAACGACTCAGCAATTCTATCTTAGCCTGCCAATCGGCCAGCTGCTGAATATCACGTTTGGATCAGCATCTTTACTGATGCGCATAATGCTTACTGTCAGCGCGCTAGTCAAGCTAATCGGGCTTTC
>JAQFVO010001398.1 GCA_027942505.1 Endozoicomonas sp.
GGCCTGTTATTGCACCAGCTTTTTGAGCAGCAGGCAGAACAATCTCCAGACGATATCTGTCTAATTTTTGCCGGCCAGCAATTTTCCAACCAGCAGATCAACAACCGGGCAAATCAGTTGGCGCTGACTATTCAGGAGCAAATCAAAGAACAGTGTAACGGCGAACTTCCCCCGGAAAGTTGTGTAGTGGTCTGCTGCGAGCCAGGCCCCGACATCAATATTGCAGCAATGGCTGTATTAAAAGCAGGCTGTATCTACGTACCTGTCAACCATAACGAGGCACCGGAGCGCATTCGTTTTATTCTGGCTAACACGTCAGCATCCCTGGTACTGACCACATCCTGGCAACTCTGGCCGCTGGCAGAAAAGCTGGTAATACCGGTATTGCCACTGGACCAGCTGTCCTGGCAGAACACTGAGGCCAGGCCATCGGAATCCTTACTGCAACCGGATGCCTGTGCCTGTATTACGTTCACATCCGGTACAACGGGAAAGCCCAAGGGCGTCATCACCACCCACAAGGGATTGCTTAGTCGCATTCAGTCAACCCTGTCCCGTCTGCCTACTCTCGATGGTGACGTATTCATTCAGAGACAACCCCACGCTTTTGATTTTTCCGAGTGGGAGATATTCTGGTTTATGAGCACGTCTTACCCAACGGTCATAGCACCTCGCAATGCCCGTCATGACCCCGGACTGATGTGTGACCTGATGGCACAGCACAACGTGACCATTATGATGGCCGTCCCCTCATTCCTGAACACCCTGTGTGATTTCCTGACGCATCATCGTCGTGCCTTACCAACGTCTGTCCGGTTGTTGATTAGTGCGGGTGAGTCATTAACTTTCAACCTGGCCACCCGGTTAACACAATTGTCACGCCATCGTGATTTCATGCTTTATAACGCTTACGGACCAACCGAAGTCAGTCTGTACGCTACGTTGTACCGGTTCTCTGATCAGTCAGCGCCCAATGGTATTATCCCCATTGGTAAACCGCTTGCCGACACCCGACTATATGTACTCGGAGACCATGGACAACCACAACCGGTTGGCGTTTCAGGCGAGTTATATATAGGGGGTGCAGGCGTTGCCAAAGGTTATCTGAACCGACCAGACTTGACTGAACTCGCTTTTGTCAGCAATACCTTTGCCTCAATAAATGACTACCGCCGTGGCTATCACAAACTCTACCGCACGGGTGACCTGGTACAATGGCGGGAAGATGGTCAATTGCTTTTCATGGGTCGCATTGACCACCAGGTGAAAATTCGTGGATATCGGGTAGAACCTGCGGAAGTAGAACGGGTGATGCTGACACTTGATGGCGTAAACCAGGCTATTGTTCTACCCCGATCGCGTGCCCCGGACAATAGACAGCACAATTACGATTATCTGGTGGCCTGGTATGTCGGCGAACGGGAATTGAATGAGTCCGAACTACGGGAAAAGCTTGCCGACAACCTACCACAATACATGGTGCCTGTTGCCTACATACCAATATCCGATCTTCCGCTCACCCCCAATGGCAAACTGGACGTCAGGGCTTTACCGGAGCCCGGCAAAGAGGAAACAGACAATTATGTTGCGGCCACAAGCGTCCTTGAAACCCGTCTTTGTCAACTGTGGCAAGCGGCGCTGCCGGCCAGACGGATAGGTGTCCATGATAATTTCTTTTACTGCGGTGGTGATTCGTTGTTGGCTGTGCGCCTCTGCCAGCAGATCAGTGATGAGTTGTCAGTGGACGTACCTGTTGATCTGCTTTTTCAGTATCCCACGATAGCCAAACTGACACCACATCTGAACAGAGACATATCGCCCATTGCCGCCAGGCGGCTGGAACGTGGGCCAATGTCATTTACGCAGCAGAGACTCTGGTTTATTGAGCAGTACGAACAGGGAACGTCGGCCTACCATATCCCACTGCTGTTTCAGATAACCTGTGATGCAGACAGAGACCGGTTAATTCACGCTCTGCAACTGTTAGTCATACGACATCCGGCCCTACGAACCCGTTTCTTTCTGGATGACAATGGTCAGCGTATCCAGCAGGTGGGCAACGAGGCGTTAACGGTCACCCGCCGTCGGGTATCAATCTCAGCGCTGGATGATGCCCTGGCAGATACCATTAACGCTCCTTTTGACCTGAGCCAGGACCATCCCCTGCGAGTTGTCTTGTTTCTGGCCGATGACCGTCAGATCTTGCTGCTCTTGTTTCATCACATTTCTGTGGATGGGTGGTCCATGGACACCCTGCGCCGGGAACTGGCCGTGCTGTACAGCGCTGGCAACAGTACAGATGCACAAGACGCGTTGCCGCCTCTGGCTATTGATTATCTGGATTTTACCATGTGGCAGCGGGACAACGAGCGCCGTCTGAACGGCCAGAGTCAATGGTGGCGACAGCAGCTGGCAGGACTGGAGTTTCTCAATTTGCCCCTGGATTATCCGCGACCACACCATTTTGACTATCGGGGCCAACATTGCCATTTCCAACTCACCAAAACATTATCCCGACAAGTGCGGCAACTGGCCCGCGATGAATTGACGACGCTCTATACCGTCATGCTCAGCGCTTTTGCGCTGTTACTCAGCCGATACAGCCGCCAGGATGATCTGGCGGTGGGTAGCCCGATCGCTAACCGAAACCACCCACAACTGGAACCTCTGGTCGGTTTTTTTGCCAACACGGTGGTAGTACGTATTACCCTCAACCCGCAGCTGAGTTTCCGGGAGCTGATTTCCCGGGTGCTAAGCACGGTCACCGATATTCAGCAACATCAGGACATTCCCTTTGAGCAACTGATTGAGCAGTTGTCCATAGAACGTGACCCGTCACGCTCCCCCCTTTTTCAAGTGATGTTTGCCGTTCAGCATTTCGCCAATTCTGCTCAATCGTTCAGCACGGACACAATCCGCCCCTTACCGCTGCCAGATAAAGCCATGGTGGCCAAATTTGATTTAACGCTGATTATTGATGACGACAGTGAGCAGCTCACCGGCTGTCTGGAATACCCGGTATCCCTGTTTCAGGCCAGCACAATGCAACGTCTCTGGCAACATTATGTGCTGGTACTTGAGCAGGTTGTGGCAAACCCAGGCATAAAATTGCAAGACATTAGCCTGCTTACCCATAGTGACTATCAACAGACTGTTGTGCACTGGAAAAAGACCAGCATTGATCTGTCGCAAGCGCAAAAAAACGTGCTGCTGCATCAACTATTTGAACAGCGGGCACAAGAGTCCCCGAATGATGTCTGTTTGATTTATGCCGACCTGCAACTGTCCAATCAGGAGGTCAATCGTCGTGCCGACCAGTTGGCGCTGACCATTGAGAAAATAATTAAACAACAGCACCACGGCGTCATTCCCGTGGAAAGCTGTGTTGTCGTCTGTTGTGAGCCCGGCCCGGAAATCAACATTGCCGCACTTGCAGTGCTCAAATCGGGTTGCGTCTACGTCCCCGTTAATCATAACGAGCCATTAGAACGCATTCGTTTTATCCTCAGGGACACCTCAGCCAGGCTGGTGCTTACCACGTCCGGATCAGAGTCTCTTTTTAAAGTGCTCGACCATGCGCAAGACAATGACGACAGCACAGACAAAAACAGTCGTACTGTTGCCAGACTGCATCTGGATCAGTATCACTGGTCTGATCAAGTTATCAAACCCTCGCCTTGCACTGTAACACCGGAAAATCTGGCGTACATTATTTACACCTCAGGCACCACCGGGACTCCCAAAGGAGTTATGCTGGAACATGGCGCTGTGACGATTCGCATGCTGGACAACCTTAAACGCTTTCCTGCCAACCGCCAGGATGTGTTTCTGCAAAGAACGGCCCACGGCTTTGACGTATCCATTATCGAAATGTTCTGGAGTATGGCCTCTCGTGGTCGAACCGTCATTGCCGACAGCGCCGCTCGCAGAGATCCGGCCCTGCTGGTAAGGCTGTTGTCTACAGAACAGGTTTCCATAGCACTGTTTACGCCGTCCGGTCTGGATCCGGTATGCCAGGAACTGGCAAACAATAGACGAAAATGGCCATCCTCCCTGCGCCTGCTGATCTGTGCCGGCGAAGGTTTACCTCAGCGACTGATCACTCAGGTATATCAGCTCGGTAATTCGTCATTACGCATCGCTAACGCCTATGGTCCTAGTGAAACGGCAGTGACCACCGTGTCCATTTGTAGACACTCCACGCCAGAAATACTGGCACCGATCGGAAAACCGTTAATTAACACCCAAGTCTATGTTCTGGACAACCGGGGCAACCCACTGCCGGTGAACATTCCGGGTGAGCTATACATTGGCGGCACCGGATTAGCACGGGGATATCTTAATCAACCAAAAATGAGCAGCAGCCGATTTGTCAACAAAACCTTCAGGCTAACTGACAGCTATCCATCCGGAATACGACTGTACCGGACAGGAGACGTGGTTAAATGGCTGGCCAGTGGCGAGCTGCAATTTATTGCCCGTACCGATCACCAGATCAAGATTCATGGATTCCGGGTTGAACCCTCTGAGGTGGAGCAGTGCCTGGAAAACATCAAAGGCATACGTCAGGCAGCTGTCTCTCCCCGTTCAAGACCCGGACCAGAGATGCCGGCAACAGAGCACAATAACAGTTATGACTATTTGATCGCCTGGTTTATAGCTGATCAGCCAATGACAAACACTGAGCTACGGACTCAACTCAGCCATAAACTGCCTGCTTACATGATTCCTGTCGATTTTATCCGAGTCGACTGTTTTCCAGTTACCGCCAATGGCAAGCTGGATACCAGAGCTCTGCCAGAGCCGGTTGTAAAAAACGAGCAGGACTACGTCGCGCCCACCAATGCCACTGAAAACCGTCTGTGCCAACTGTGGCAGGAGTTACTGCTAGTAGAGCAGGTAGGCATTCACGATAACTTCTTCCATTGTGGTGGTGATTCTCTGCTAGCCATCAACCTGTGCCAACTCATTAAGCAAAAGATGTCTGCCAAGCTACGTGTTTCTGATCTCTTTCATCACCCTACCGTGTCCGAGCTTGCCCAGTGTATGCTTGGCCATAAAAACGACTCTCCCTGTGCCGACTTTAGCGCAGAAATTTTAGTGGGGGATCAGATAGTCCCTGGTACATCTTTACAACCTGGCTCATTGAATAATGCCTTTCTAACCGGTGCTACCGGATTTTTGGGAAGCCATTTACTGTACGATCTGCTCAATAGACAGACGTACATAAACATCTATTGTCTGGTTCGTGCCACTGATGATCACTCGGCAAAACAACGCCTTGTCCAGGCAATGTCTGGTTACGGGCTCTGGCATCCAGAGTTTTCAGCGCGAATAAGCGTCATCCGGGGAGATTTGGCCAAAGACAGATTGGGAATCCCTCCCGGGCAGTGGTCAATGCTACTGGATACGGTGAACGTTATTTACCATAACGGTGCACTGGTCAACTCGTCTTATGATTACAAAATCTTTAAAGCGCCCAATGTCCAGTCAGTTACTGGTATTTTGCAATTAGCCAGCATGGGGCAAAGTAAATACATAAACTTCATTTCAACCCTTGGCATGTATATGAGTTCGCATAAACATGATCAATCACCATGGCTGGAAGATGAAGCGGTTTCAACCAGTGAGATTACCCCGCTCCCGGGGTACATCCAAAGCAAATGGGTTGCCGAACAGGTATTGGAACGTGCCCGAAGCAGGGGATTTCATATAGCCATACACAGACCATCAAGAATAGTGTTCAACAAGAAAACACTGCATTACAACGATAATGACTTCCTCACCAAGGTGCTCTGTTTCTCTCTGAAAAAAAAGCTGATCCCTGATACTCATACATTCTTTTCGGATAACTTGGTTAACGTTGATACCGTCAGCAGGACAATCACTTCACTATCTCTATTGCCATCATCTTACGGTAAAAACTTTAACATTTGTAATACGCAACATATGCCTTTTGAAAAATTTTTTCTTGCTTTAAAACAACGACACCCTGAGGTAAAGTGCATCGCTGCACATGAGTATATAGATGCCATCAGGCAAGAAAAAGAGAGCACGTTAAGACTGGTATTTGAGGACGACAATGAGGCTTGGGATTCAGCCCCCCTTGTAATACCACCGATTAGCTCTGCCAACACACAAACTCAGTTAAAGGTTAACGCCACTTCATGGTTCAGCATCGAAGATGCACAGATCAAATCATTTATCGACAGTTTATGTGACAGGTTATTATGATGCAGATCGTTGGTGAATGCGCCGTCATGCTCGCAGAGGAGGTTGTCGCAAAAAGCAAAAAAGCGTTGAACCACAAAGACACCAAGGCACAAAGGAAGCCTTTTTTGTCTCCCGGGCATAGCCTGAGCAGGCCCGGAAAAAACTTTGTGTCTTCGTGGTTCCATCTTTAACTTCCCGAAGCGGGGAGTAGGCGTTTAGCGTCTTCCCTAAGAGTGGCCATTAAGAAACGACCACAGACTTCGACAAGCCCAGGGTAAACACTGTCGTCTCTTTTAGTCTCACTGGTGACGGGCAATCGGGATGCTTCCCGATTGCCCAAAGGGGTTTACTCCTGCTCGTCGTCAGCAACGTCTTCAAGTGGGTTTTCAGGCTCGACTACACGGGCCACACCCACCAGCTTTTCACCTTCGGAGACCCGAATCAGGGTCACGCCCTGAGTGTTGCGGCTCAGTGAAGAGACCCCGTCCACACCGGTTCTGACCAACGTACCCTGATCGGAGATCAGCATAATCTGCTCGGCGTTTTTCACCTGTACAGCACCGACAATCTCACCGTTACGCTCGGTGCACTGCATGGAGATAACCCCCTGCCCGCCCCGGCTGGTCAGACGGAACTCGTCAACCGGCGTGCGTTTGCCGTAGCCTTTGGCGCTGGCGGTCAGAATCTGGGTCTCCTCCTCGGGGATGATCAGGGCGATAATGCGCTGACCTTCCGGCAATTTCATACCGCGCACTCCGCGCGCCGTCCGTCCCATGGCGCGTACATCGGTCTCTTCAAAGCGAACCGCCTTGCCGCCGTTGGACAGCAGCATAACCTGTTTGTCACCGGTAGTGATTTCGGCGCCCACCAAGGTGTCGCCTTCGTCCAGACCAAGGGCAATCAGGCCAGATGGCCGTGGGCGGGAGAACTGCTCCAGCGGTGTCTTTTTGACCGTGCCGTTCATGGTCGCCATAAAGACGAAATGACCTTCGGTAAACTCCTCCACCGGCAGCATGGCGGTGATTTTCTCACCCTCCTCCAGCGGCAGAATATTAACGATGGGGCGCCCCCGGGACGTTCGACCGGCGGTAGGAATCTGATACCCCTTCAACCAGTAAACCTTGCCCCTGCTGGAGAAGAACAGAATCTGCGTATGGGTGTTGACCACCAGCATATGCTCGACGTAGTCCTCTTCCTTGACCGATGCCGCCGACTTGCCCCGACCGCCGCGCCGCTGGGCCTGGTACGTATCCAGCGGGGTGGTCTTGGCGTAGCCGCCGTGGGACAGGGTGACGACCATGTCCTCCTCGTCGATCAGGTCTTCCACCGTCAGGTCACGACGGGAGCTGGTGATCTCGGTACGACGCTCATCACCAAACTCATCGCGCACTTGTTCCAGCTCTTCGCGGATCACGGAACGCAGCTTCACAGGATCACTGAGAATAAGGATCAGCTCGGCAATTTTATCCAACAGTTCCCGGTATTCAGTGAGCAGCTTCTCATGCTCAAGGCCGGTCAACCGGTGCAGACGCATCTCCAAAATGGCCTGGGCCTGGGCGGGTGACAGGTAATAGAGACCTTCACGTAAGCCAAACTCTTCAGGCAGATCATCGGGCCGACAGGCGTCAGCACCGGCACGCTCGGCCATGGCCATCATATGGCCAGGTTGCCAACCCTGGGCGATCAGTCTCTCTTTGGCCTCGGCCGGGGTTGGTGACTCTTTGATCAACTGAATAACCGGGTCAATGTTGGACAGCGCTACCGCCAGACCTTCCAGAGTGTGTCCGCGCTCCCGGGCTTTGCGCAGCTCAAAGACGGTTCGACGGGTCACCACCTCACGGCGATGACGGATAAATGCTTCCAGAAACTCCTTGAGGTTAAGCAGCTTGGGCTGGCCATCCACCAACGCCACCAGGTTGATGCCGAACACCGACTCCAGCTGAGTCTGGGCGTAAAGATTGTTCAGCACCACCTCGCCATTTTCACCCCGGCGCAGCTCAATAACCACGCGCAAGCCGTCTTTGTCCGACTCGTCGCGCAGCTCAGAGATGCCTTCAATCTTGCGCTCCTTGACCAACTCGGCAATCTTCTCGATCAGGCGCGCCTTGTTCAGCTGGTAGGGGATTTCGCTGATGATGATGGTGCTTTTGTTTTTCTTCTCATCGTGCTCAATCTCCGCCCGCGCGCGGATATAAATCCGTCCACGGCCGGTGCGATAAGCCTGCAAAATACCGGCCCGGCCATTAATGATGCCCGCTGTGGGAAAGTCAGGACCCGGAATAAATTCCATCAAGTCATCAACGGTCAGCGCTTCATCTTCGAGCAACGCCAGGCAGCCATTGACCACCTCCGTCATATTGTGTGGTGGAATATTGGTGGCCATACCCACGGCAATACCGGCCGAACCGTTCACCAGAAGGTTTGGCACCCGGGTCGGCAGCACAGCGGGGATCTGTTCCGTGCCGTCGTAGTTTGGCACGTAATCAACGGTCTCTTTATCCAGATCGGCCAGCAGCTGATGGGCGATCTTGTCCATGCGGATTTCCGTATAACGCATCGCTGCGGCGGAGTCTCCGTCAATGGAGCCAAAGTTACCCTGACCATCGACCAGCATGTAGCGCAGCGAAAAAGGCTGCGCCATACGAACGATGGTGTCGTATACGGCTGAGTCACCATGGGGATGGTATTTACCGATGACGTCACCAACCACACGGGCCGATTTTTTATAAGGCTTGTTCCAGTCGTTACCCAGTTCGCTCATGGCGAACAGTACGCGCCGGTGTACGGGCTTAAGCCCGTCGCGCACATCAGGCAGGGCACGCCCCACGATGACACTCATGGCGTAGTCCAGGTAGGACTGCTTGAGCTCATCTTCAATATTTACCGGGAGAATCTCTTTGGCAATTTCAGTCATGGAAACCCAGTCGTCCTTTTGCTCACGGCCAACAGATCGCGGTCAGCATCCATTCCGGTTCTGTGGACCAGGATACCGATGATAAAGGCCCTTCCTGAACGGGAAGAAATACATCTGCCCATGGAGCGCCACCTGAGAAATAGTGAGTCCTGCTACAGCCTGAAAAGGTGTTTCACAAGCAAAACAAGAGAACCTATTGGCAGACAGCCTTCCGGGCAGCTCAATCGCAGCGCGAATACTGCACGTTACGTTTTAAAAGAGGGCTAGGTTACCACACACACTGCCCTCACGGCGAGTGACATCAACGTTAACCGGATCATGTTTTTTCCGGTTTTTGCCGGTAACATTTGCGTACCGTTTCCGACACGTAAATCACCGGCGCGGCAACGAAAGGTGATATGGGTCTGGCTCTTTCAGCGCAGTTAAGGCGTTGCGCCAGTCGCATCTGTTTTTGAATATTACCGTCGTGTACCAGCTTTTCCTCGCCTGCGGGCATGATTCTGAACGATTTCTTGTCCTCAGAGATAAGGTAATCCGATAATATCTCCTCCCCAACCTGAATATCCCGGACAGCAACGTAGGCCGGTACGGTAAATTGTCCCATAGCAGTAGCAACGGGAACAAAAGCGACCACGGCATTGACCTCTTGGCGGCAGTTGGCCGAGTTAACAAAGTGCATAGGGGTCAGGCGATTGTTCTCAGGTGCAATATGAATGGTGTAAATCGCCTCGGTACAATTCCCCTCCATGCTGAACTTGGAAGCAGTGCGCTGTGTGTATTTTTTTCCCCTGACACTCGCTTGCAAATTACGATGACAACTCATGAAGTCGGGCATCTCCCGGTAAAACGCCGGTTGTAAAGTCTTCGGATGCCAGTCACCTGGTTGTTTCAGCCAGGATAAATTGCGCAGCAGGTAAGCGACCCCCGAGTAGACACCGAGCACATCGCCACACCTTACTGGCGCCCTGGCAAACAGTCCGTAATTTTTGCCCGGGTCAGGCTCTTCAGGATGTTCACACGTGCAGTTGTAACCGTAATCAACTTGCCGGTACTCAAAGTGCTCAGCGAAGTATTGGCGCGCTTCTTTTTTCGACATACTCAATTGATCAACTACCCCCAACACGTTTGCTTCAGGCTGAAACTTGTCGGCATAGAGCTTTTCATTGGCGAAGGTAGAAATCCAGAAATAGGGCTGAAACGTATGATTGCGCGGAAAGTATGGGTCGCCCGGAGTCGTGGTTGAGCGATCGGCACACTGCTTATTGAACGTAACTTTATCGACCACGCCCAATGAGTGCTGTTGATGTTTTACCTGAATGCTTCGAGGAATATTGTCGATACGCACAGTGCCTGAACGCTCTTCAGACACGTCTTGCCCGCAGCTGCCGGTCGCACTATCATCGACCTTTGACGTATAACTTGCTGCATGGGGAGCTGAGTTAACTGTCTGCATTGACTACCTCTGACTACTATTGACGCTTAGCTTGAGACCTTCGTTGGAGACAAAAGTTTTGTCCCCGTGGTTTATTCATTCACTGGAAGATTAACGATATAATTTGCCAACCAGCCCTGACGACTTCTTTCAATGGACAGAACCAATGCCCGAGATGCGCTCAGCACAAAATGTAGACCCCGGTGAGATTGCCAAATTTGAAGAGCTCGCCAGCCGTTGGTGGGATCCCGACAGTGAATTCAGACCCCTGCATGAGATCAATCCGCTGCGCCTGAACTACATTGATGAGCGGGTTGGCCTGGCCGGTAAACGGGTTATCGATATTGGTTGCGGCGGTGGTATCCTGAGCGAAGCCATGGCCCGCAGGGGCGCCGAGGTGACCGGTATCGACATGGGTGAAGCACCGCTGTCGGTAGCTCGCCTGCACAGTATGGAGAGCGGTGTGGCGGTGACCTACCGCCAGATCACCGCAGAAGAACTGGCAGAGGAACTGCCCGGTCAGTTTGATGTGGTCACCTGCCTGGAAATGCTTGAGCACGTCCCTGACCCGGCTTCGGTCATCAAGGCCTGCTGCAAATTGCTCAAGCCCGGCGGCCACGTTTTTTTTGCCACCATCAACCGCAACCCCAAGTCGTTTCTGTTTGCTATTATCGGTGCCGAATACGTTCTGAAACTGCTGCCCAAAGGCACGCACGAACACCGCAAGTTCATTAAGCCCAGCGAGTTGAGTCGGGATATGCGCAAGGCCGGCCTGGCCCTTAATGGCATGACCGGCATGACCTATAACCCGTTTACCAAAGTGTACCGACTTAATCCTAACGACGTCTCTGTCAACTACCTGATCCACGGGTCAAAACCCGCCCTTACGAGTTCTGATAATGAAAGCCATTGAAGGCGTATTTTTTGATTTGGACGGCACCTTGCTCGATACCGCCGCCGATTTCATCGTCACTATTAATCAGATGTTGAAGGATTATCAACATCCGCTGCTTGACGCTGAAATCATCCGCCAGAATATTTCCAACGGCTCCCGTCGTTTAATGCAACTGGCCTTTAACCTGCCAGCCGGAGCTGAGCTGGAGCTCAAACGTACCCAGTTCCTGGCCTACTACGACCACCACATCAGTGACCCTGACCGTACCACCTGCGCCCTGCCCTACCCGGGAATAATGGCACTGCTGGCTGAGCTGGACCGGCGCCAGATCGTCTGGGGCATCGTCACCAATAAACCCAAGCCCTATGCGCTGACCCTGATTGAGCAGGCAGGCCTGACCGAGCGCAGCCATGCTATTGTTTGCCCCGAAGATGTCCAGCAACCCAAGCCAGACCCACAGGCACTCTACCTCGCCTGCCAGCAGGCTGGTTGTGATTTCAGAAACAGCATTTACATTGGCGACCATGTCCGCGATATTGAAGCGGGCAAACGAGCCGGTATGATCACGGTTGCGGCCCATTACGGCTATATCAGTGAGCATGACGATCCGTTGCTGTGGCAGGCCGATCGCAATATCAATGAGGTCAAAGACCTGCATCTCTGGCTGGAGCAGTTGAACTGGCAGTTACCCGTTGTCCACCATCACAATGCAGCCGTTACCTAACCCGGCCGGTATTTACCACGGAGCAGATTTATGTTTTCTTACCAGGGCGCAGAACACCTGCTTAAGGACAAAGTCATTCTGATCACTGGCGCCAGTGCCGGCATTGGCAGAGTTGCAGCTCTGACCTGCGCCCGCTATGGCGCTACCGTGATCTTGCTGGGCAGGGAGATAAAAAAACTCGAGGGCGTCTATGACGAAATCGAACAAAATGGCTGGCCAATGCCGGCCATATACCCGCTGAACCTGGAAATCGCCAGCGATACCGACTTTATCAAACTGGCCGAAACCGTTGAGCAAGAGTTTGGTCGTCTTGACGGCCTGTTGCACAACGCCAGCATCCTTGGGGCATTGAAACCCATCAGCCAGTTTCCGACCAGCGAATGGCAGAAGATCATGCAGGTTAACCTGAATGCTGCGTTTATGCTGACCCGGGAGCTGCTACCCCTGCTGCGCCAGGCCGACAGGGCTTCGGTAATCTTCACGTCCTCGGGTGTCGGCCACAAGGGGCGCGCCCATTGGGGTGCTTACAGCGTCTCAAAGTTTGCCACCGAAGGGCTGATGCAGGTGCTTGCCGATGAAGAAGATGGCGTCAGCGATGTGCGGTTCAACAGCATCAATCCCGGTGGCACCCGCACTGCCATGCGTGCTTCCGCCTTCCCCGGTGAAGACCCGCACAGTTTGCCAACGCCGGAAGACATCATGCCCGTCTACCTCTACCTGATGGGGGACGACAGCGCCCATATCAACGGTCAGGCCTTTCATGCCCAGGAGCCCGGTCAGCCTGAACCGGCCTCGTGTGCCAGTTAACGCCACCTCACACCACTTGCCAGAATGTTCCTGCGCGGGACATTCTGGAACTTGCCAAAAACACGCCTGAGCAATGACCAGAATCGAGTCCTGTCAGCAAAAATGTACTAATTTCACCAGCAACAAAGAGCAAACAGTTCCATAAGTGCCGATACTTTTTGTCTATCCTCAGTCCGTCATTGATTCGGGTGCACGGTTATGGGGCTACTTGGCGAGCTGGTCAGGGGAACGGCAAAGGCAGCGGGCAGACGTGTTGTTCTGTCTCTGCTGATGTTTCTGCCGGCGCAACCTTTCGCTTATGGTCACAAGGGGATGGACAATGGCGCGGTTATTGCCGCCAACTGGCAAGAGTACTCGGGCGAGTACGCGGCCTACCTGTACCAGAGTTTCAACGGTGCTACTGACCAACTGCACGGGCAGATAGCCGCCGTCCCTCCCGGCAAAAAGCCGGCCATCATTACCGATATTGACGACACCCTGATCCCCGGCACGCACTATTTCGCCAGCATGGTCGATGCCGACGAGGCGAAAAACCCGGAACTGGCCCATCATCAACCGGTCAGGGCCCTGCCAGGGGCCGTTCCCTTTTTGCAATGGGCTAACACCCTGGGCGTGGAGATATTTTACGTCAGTCGTCGTCCTGATCAGGCAAAGGCGGCTACCATCAAAACACTGCGACAGTTGGGCTACCCTGTCCTCAGCGAGCAGCACGTGCTGCTGCAACAACCCGGCCTGCCTCCCAGCAAACAGGATAAACGACAAAGCATTATTGACCGGGGTTACCATCCGGTGATGTTGCTGGGTGATCAGCTTGAGGACCTGCACCAGGTAGACAGCGATAAACAGCAGTGGCTCGATCAGTTCCAGAACCGCTTTGGCAGTCAGTGGTTTATTCTGCCCAACAGCGTCTACGGCTTCTGGGCCGAGGACGCCGCCAGCGATGAGAACAGCAGCCAGAACGTTGCCTACCCGGTTGCACCGGCAAAACAGTACCAGCAGCATATCGCCACAGCCGAAATATGGATGGGGCATTCGGCGGATTTCGCCGCCACGGCGCTACAGGCGTACAATCTGGCCACTAAAGCACTGGCAAACCCTGAGAATATGCAGGTCGAGAACCGCGCAGTGGTTGTCGACATTGACGGCACGCTGATCAATTATCCGCCCATCCATATAGACCCGCCCTTTTGTCGAACACTGCCAAGCCCTGAGGAAAAAATGAAAAGCTACCAACGTCAGCTTGGCGTATCGGCCATTCCGGGAGCCAAAGCGTTTCTTGATCGGGCGGTAACCCTGGGTTACAAGATCTTCTACCTCACCGCCAGAGAGCAGTCTTCCGGGCGCAGCGGCTTTCAGGGTGATATCGAAGAGCTGACACTGACACAACTCAACAGCTATGGCTTTCCCGGCGTTACCAGGGGCAATCTGCTCAATCGCGCCAAGTTTTGTCCGCCAGGACGCAAGAGCTGCGGCAAGGAGCATCAGCGTCAGGCCATTATCTCGGGCAAAGTGGACGGTAAACGTTATGATGTGCGCCTGTACGTGGGCGACCTGCTCGATGACTTTGATCTGAAGGAGCGGGGGCTGTCACCATTTGACCGGGCTTCCGTAGAGGCCACCCGGAATGATTACGGTCGCAAGTATTTTATTATTCCCAATCCACTGAACAAAACCTGGATGTGGCATCACTACTCCAAATTTGCCCGGCAAGACATTTGCCAGATGTCTGACCGGGAGCGCTCAGAGATTCGCAAACGGCTGGTAAAAGAAGCGGCAATGAATAAGTAGCTGGCAGGAAGGTTGAAAAGGACAATAATATTACCTCAGCTTTTGCTTTCCTTAGTCACCCATCATCTTATTGTTGATTACTGTTAAGTAGTTTTTTGAATAACGCCAGCATCGATGACATAATTCAAATACCTTTTTAAATAACTTCCCTTGATTTAACACGAATAAGGACATCCCCTTGCACCTGCACAAGTCACTAAAATCAATGCCCCAAGAGCAGATATTCTTGCTGACAGCGGCATTTTTGATGCCGTTTGTATTTAACGTCTGGAGCACATTGCTGAACAATTTTGTGGTCGAAAAGGCTGCTTTTACCGGTAAAGAAATTGGTTTACTGCAATCTATTCGGGAAATCCCCGGGTTTCTGGCCTTCACCGCCATTTACCTGCTGATATTTATCAAGGAGCAACGTTTTGCCATTCTTTCTATTGGCATCATGAGCTTTGGTGTGGCCATTACCGGGCTGTTCCCTTCGGTTTACGGGCTATATCTCACCACATTTATCATGTCGGTGGGCTTTCACTATTTTGAAACTATCCATCAGAGTCTGACTCTGCAATGGCTACCCAAAACCGATGCCGCTCACTTTATGGGCAAATCCCTGGCCGTCAGCTCTTTTGCTGCGCTGCTGGCCTTTTCTGGCATTTGGCTATTGATGTCGGTGTTTGCCATCAGCTACGAAACCACCTACATGATCTCCGGTGCCATTGGCCTGACCATCGCCCTGTGGATGTTTTTTCATTTTCCCCTGTTCAGTCAGCCCCACGGTCAGCATAAGAGTTTAGTGCTGCGCAAACAGTACTGGCTTTACTATATGCTGGTCTTTTTAAGTGGCGCCCGCCGTCAGATCTTCATGGTCTTTGCCGGCTTTATGATGGTGGAGAAGTTCGGCTACAGCGTCGGCCAGATCAGCTTGCTGTACGGGATTAACTACATCTTTAATCTGCTCTTTGCCACCAGGATCGGCCAGTGGGTTGGTCAGGTTGGGGAACGCCGTGCATTAACGGTCGAGTACGTTGGGCTGGTGCTGGTGTTTACCAGTTATGCCTTTGTCGAGAATGCTACCCTGGCAGGGGGACTGTATGTCATTGACCATCTGTTCTTTGCCCTGGCCATTGCCATCAAAACGTATTTTCAGAAAATTGCCGACCATCGGGATATGGCCGCCACCGCTTCGGTCAGTTTTACTATTAATCATATTGCTGCAGTGGTGATTCCTACTTTGCTGGGCATTATCTGGCTCACTTCGCCCAAGGCCGTATTTCTTGTGGGTACTGGTTTTGCCATCTGTTCATTGATTTGCAGCAGCCTGATTCCTGATCAGCCCTCACGCGATAACATTACCCGTTTCGTTAAGACCAGCGCTTAGGGTAGACATTAAGCGCCTACTCCCCGCTTCAGGAAGTTAAAGATGGAACCACGAAGGACACTAAGAGCACAAAGAAAAAATCTTTTCTGTGTGCTCTTAGTGTCCTTCTACCCTCAGAAGACCAGTACAAGAACAATGGGTCAGGTAACCACTCATGACGGTTCCTGTGGTTTTCCAGGTATGAGGTTCGTTAACCCTCAATTTTTGCTGATTTATCGCAGTGTATTGGGTATGATTTTTTGCTACTTTTTGCTCTCTCGCAAACATCAACAATCACAGGCAGGTGAGTTTTATTGCAGGGCAAGATAGTTTTGTCAGGAGTCGGCACGCAGCACCATTTTAATTTATGTATTTCCGCAGGAGTTCTACTGATTAACTTAAACCACTCTTTGCGCAAAGAAGACGGGTATTTCATTGAAAAAACAGTTCCTGATTCAATATCAAAAAGTATATCCCCGGGCCGCGGTGAATGATCTCCCAAAAAGGTTTCGGATACAGGTATATCTAATTTGGACAAAGTCTGAGAAATTGTATCAAAATAACCGGCTTTACATCCCATCCTTACGGTATAGCCACCAAAAACTTTTGCCTCAATATGTTCACATCCTTGATCAAATAAAAAGCCTGCTTGAGTTTCTATGGCCTTAGGTGATATTTCATCAACTATGTAATGACCAAAGCTAGCAACTTTTTTCACCTTGTCATACATGATAATTGCATGGCACACGGACATAGCAACAGTCGCAATAAACTTTATATCTTCACATTTCGCAACAGCAACCTCACTCATCATGACAAACATCATTTTATCATGTTGAATACCGGGCCTGGCCAGTTTCACAGAACATTTCGGCATATTTTCCACAACAAAACCATTCACAATATGTCGATTTAAAAAATCGGATTCTTTCCAGCTTAAAGCAAACTTATTGCCTATATTCTTCAAGCAAGGAAAAACAGAGTGGGGTAGCAAATCTAAAATGGACGTACCTGTAAATAACGCTTCTACAGTTCGACCTGTATACATACAAAATTCATCTTTAAGGCATTGATCAAACCAGGTTTCAGATTTACTCAGCTGG
>JAQFVO010001411.1 GCA_027942505.1 Endozoicomonas sp.
CGTGGGTTCATGGGAGCCGTAGTTCCCGTGGGACGAGAGTCGGGCAGTCTGTTCGATATTTTTGATGCCGTTTATCATCTGTTCATCATGGTCGTAAGTGACGATTGTAGAGTGCATCCAGCAGATCACCAATCGTCCGCCATGGGCCCTGGCGGTGGCGAACAGGTAATTGCTGAATGCTTCTTTGATACTTTGCAGAAAATGGCAGCGCAGTTTAAAACCATTAACGCCGGTTAGAATCGTGCCAATTTCCGGGTGCTGTTGTTGAAGCTTCAGCAATAGCGAGGTCAGCTTATTTTTATTGTTCGGGTAATCCCAGCCTTTTAGCGAAACGATGATTACTGGACGGTGAGCAGTGTTGCCCGAGCTACTGGCGTTAAACGCCGGATTATGCGTTAACAGTCGTTCAATATCAGGAACCCCTTCCGGCTCATAAGTCCATGCTGATGACCGGGTTGGTATCTTAATGATCGTTTCGAGCCGTTGTGAACGACCACCGATGCTGGGCAGGGTCAATGGCAACGAGCCGGCGGCCAATATGTTTCCCCGGTCTCTACTCATGTGGCACTTATACCATTGCCGCAGGCAGGCGGACGCCAGCGCTTTCAGGCCGTCAATATCGGTCATGGCCTGCAGCAGCTGATGATATCTCAGGCCAAACAGGTCGGAGTCAGTGGTGTGCATTGCTTCTGTCTGTGGGTCGAGCCAGCCAGATTCCAGCGCGTGCCGGGCCAGCGGGGTGATTTTCCTGAGGTAGGCTGCGTCCAGCCGCTGACTGGTTAGCTGTGCGCAGCGAGCTGATAAGTGGTAATCCAGGTATTCATGGCAGTAGGTGGCAAACACCTCTTCTTTTCTGAGCAGTTGGCTGCTGCCCTGACCCTTGGTATTGGCCTTCTTGTTCATGGCATTCTGAATGGTTTTGACGGTATCAATGTCTGTCGTGGGCGAGAACAACCGGTAATGTTCGCTGCCTGACTGCGAACGATTAGTTCGCAGAAAACCACTAATGATTCGGCATACAGTCCTGACGGATGCAGCGTTGGTGCCCGGTGGGTTGACGCGATACGGGCTTATCCTGTCCGATGGATAGCGTATGCAGGCATAGGGGAAAGGGGGGCTGGCCAGTAAATCATAGAGGGTGACCAGGTGTTGCAAGTGAGCGGTAAACTCAGGGAAGCACTTCAACGTCCTGAATAAACTGTCACTGTTGGTTAACAGGAGGTCAAAGGTGTGGTCAAAGATGTTGAGCACTGTGTAGAGCCAGTCCTGGCGAGGCATCTTTTGCGGACCATCGTGAAATAACCGCTGGTAAAGCGCCTCCAGCTTTACGGTTATAAGACCAATGTCGTGATTATCGATCATCAGGGCAGTCACCACATTTTTCAGGCAGTCGGTTTTCCCATGGCAGTCCCCGGCCAGACGTATTTCGTCCTGGCTCAGATCGTCACTGGTAATTAATAGATCCATGCCCATGGCAAAGGCGTCTGGCTCCAGGGTTTGCCACAGTGCTTGAATTACCGCGATATTTTTTTGCCCGGGGCCAAACTGGCCGTTAGTGGATGGCTGAGTGCTTTGGCTGTCCGGCAGAGGCAGGTTGTGATTCAGCGCATGCTCAAGATCGTCAATGGCCACACCCATGGCCCTGGCATAGGCCGCCCTTTGCCCTGGTGGCGCTTGCTGTAGCCTGGTAGTAAGTCGGCACGACGGCGTTGCCAGCCCTTTTTTTACCGGCGGATGCTCGGTGAGTACCTTCATGACCGTGACCGGCCCACCGCCAAGTTCGAACCCATGCCAGTTAATGCCGTTGTTGAGCGAGCATTCCGGGAATGAGTGCAGCCGGTTCATTACCACCCTCGCCGGAATCCCGAAGTAGCGGCACAGAGCAACAAAGGTGATTGTCCGATGCAGACAGGCTCCCTGGCGCGAACGTAATAAAAAAGGCAGTAAGGGCTCGCCCTCTGCGGCCTTTGAGGTGCCGGAAAATTCACAACAATAGTTTTTTATTTCGGTCAGTAACTGTCGGTCGGAGCTGGCTTTGCTCATGGCACTCAGCTGCTGTTGCTGGCATGGCGGCAAGGTCGCCATACACTCATCGCTGAACAGTTGGTCAAGGGCGGCTTTGATCGGGGCAGCACAACAGGCGTCCGATCGTTCAGAGGAGTTGTTCTGCAGAACGGCGTCAACCAGCCGCTTGTTGCGAGGGAGTGATGTTTTCCTGATGGTTTGCACAACATACGTGATGGTCACCAGGCGGTCGTCGGTGTAGTGCGGGAAATGGATCAGGTGCAGGCCGGTGTAGCGATCTTTGATGAGTTGATAAGCCGCCGATGGCGCGGTGCGCAGCGCAGAGATGGTCTCCTCCGGCATCAGACTCGGCAGTTCCAGCCACTGATTGGCCGAGTACCAGAATGTCTCTTCAGCCAGGGTCTGGTCGGGTGCCAGGGTGATTGGTCCCTGTTCTGGCCAGGTAGTGGCGGGAATCACCGCTTCAAAACCGTATTGACCAAAAGCATGGGTCTGGTGTTGGATCTCACCCTCCGCGTTAACGCTGATATCGCAGATGCTCAAGCGATACATTCTGGCATCATGGTTGCCCGCAAAGATCTTTTTTTCCCACACAACCGGTGGTGCCGAGGTGGTGAAATCGGTGTTCTTCGGGACAATGTAAGTTTCAGTATCAGGAAACCGCATCCGCTTGCTCGCAATGACTTCGACCTCAGGGTCGCAGGTGGCCAGAGGTTCCGGTGAAGCCTGGGGTTCAGGAGCATGGTCGGGTTGGCTATGGTCAAAACTGCTGACGGGGTAATTCAGGTTTTCACGCAGGGCGTGCCAAAGGGTTGGCCAGAGATTGGTGGCCGACATGAGTTTGCTGTTCACCAATTGCTGTGCCTCGGCCAGATAAGGCCGATTTTCCACCATGGTCATAGTCAGTTGCTGGGCTTCAGTAAGTGCAAATACCTGGCCTGCCCTGATATCAACCCTGGCAAAGTGATGGTCAAACCAGGTGTGTTGCCAGTGGCGGTAAAGGGTTTGCGCCAGGGTGTCTTCAGTCTCAGGCGGATCAGTCGGGAGTCTCGATGCTGCCCAGCGTGCCCGGGCGAGTAATTTCACTACCTCCTGTCTGGCATCGGCCAGCCCAGCCGGAATGCAGATGATATGGCGCTTAGTGTCAATAGTGCCAGAACCTGCAGATGCTACTCGTTGGACTAACCATGATCGTTTATCACTCACCGTGGCACTGAGCCACCGACACAGCTCTCGATCTATACAGACTGCTGGGGTTGATTGTTCCTCGCTGGCCTGCTGCAACTGTTCAATGGTCGAGCCGAAAGCCCACAGATACAGACGGTAATGGCGAAAAAAATGCAGGATGATGGCATTTTTACTGAAGTCATCACTACAGGACACATCCTTGGCGAGGCGTTGTAAATCCAGACTGGAAGGTTGCAGATGCCGCTGCTGGCGCTGCAGTTCCCGTCGCACACGGCAGTGCAATTGACTCAGGGTGTCAGCTGCCTGCCGCCCTCCCGATGGCATCGCCTTTTGGGCAATGCTGGCCAGCTCTTGCTGGTTATATTCACGAATGGGAATACACCGGAAACGCCCTTTCAGTGCCGGTGACAGCGGCTTGCGCCCGCTGTAGTCGGGAGGATTGACGGTGGCAAACAGGTGGAAGCCCGGGTGTGCATCACCGGTCAGGGCCCTGTTCAGTCTCTCTTCCAGGTATTCGCTGCTGAGCAGGTTTAATTCACTGACGACCACGATGCCGCCATCAAGCTGTGCCTGAATCAAGGTCTTGCTCAGCCCGGGTAATGCGCAGTCGCCAGCATTGAGGGTATGGATAGGTGGCATTGGCTGATGCGTCTGGCTGAAGCTGTTGATCAACAGTTGCAAGGTGACGTCTTTGCCACGTCCGGCAGGACCTTCAATCAAGGTTGCCTGACGGCCGCCGTGTTTTGTAGTGCGCTGGTATGCCTGCTGACATCGGCTGAGATCCTGCGTCAGTTGTCGCACTAACTCTGTTACCGCAGTCGCACTGGTATCAAAATTAGGGTGAGTACGGCTGGCAATTGAGCAAAAAGTGTCGTTTATTGGTGCCAGCGTGTCGTTTACTCGATCCACAAGCGTGTTATCCGTGGGAAAGTGGACGGTAAACCAGATTTTCATGGCCTGATGGGCGTCGCTCTGGCCCGGACTTAACTGACAATCGAGCACATCGGCAAAGCTGCTCAGTACCAGTGCATTTGCCTGAGCTTCGGTAACGGTGGCTGCGGCTTGGGCCTGGTGCAGATACCAGCCAATCCAGGCGCAGATATCGGTCAGGTCTCTGGGTGTAAACTCATGCTCCGTCAGCAGTGGAGGATATGCGTGCCACAGGGCAAGGATGCTTTTGCTGCAGGCCGGGATCAGCAGGTCCGCATGCGTATCGCTCATGTAAGGGCGCAGATTTCCGTCGAGGGCTGGCTCAATGACACGGTCCTGTAAAAAGGCCTGATCCAGTGCTGGGTAGTGCACTTGTTGCATCAGTGCCTTCATGCTGGTATCAAGTCGACGTCCGCTATAGTGTTCCGGATTGCCGGTCAGGATCACCCGGTGCTGTCTGGAGACATTGACGGGATGACCGCTGCAGTAAATGCAGGGCGGGTCCTGCCAGAGCCCTTTAAACAGGGTCAGAAGATCAGGCCGGGCGAGATTAGCTTCATCGATAACTAGTGTAACGTAGTCGTCTTTTTTGGTGGGTTGGGTGCTGATCCAGTGCAGGATGATCTCCTCTGTTTGCACCATGAACCGATCACTATCAAGACCTGCACGCCAAACCCAGCGTTTGATCAGGCTTGTTTCACTGGCATCCGGGCCAATAGAGACCACGAAAGCCTTACCGCTGTGTTGTGCCATCAGGGCACTGAAGTGACTTTTGCCGGTACCCGTTTCGCCCTGAACAAAAATAACGGGTGTATAGGCCAGCCGTGCCTTAAGACGTTGTAATCGGCGCAGTTCGCGATCTTTCTGCCCGGTCCTGGCGTGGTAAAGATCATCTGCCAGTGCTCCCGCTGGCGCAGGGCCGCCACCTCGCCACGTCAGGTATTCATTCAGCAGTGTGCCAATTTGCTGCCTGGCCTCAGGCTCGCTCAGGCGTGCATCGTTGGCAATGAAAAAACAACGTGTGGCCAAGGCGTTGATCTGTGCCGATCGGGATGAGTGTCCGGATAATTGCCAGCCCGCACTCAGGGCATCTGTCACTCGTTGTATTCGGTTATTCGATTTGCCCGGTAACTTCTGGCACTTCCTGAGCTGTTTGGGGGTGATCTGCAGTTGAGAGGCAATGGCACCTTGCAGAGGTTCGGGGGCGTGAACTGCGATCAGCGCTGACAGCTGCTGTATGGGCGGATTGGGGTTGGCGAAACGCAGCTCAATGCTGTTGCCACCACAATGGCCAAAGACCCCGGGGTGAAAGGCTCTGAGCAGGGGCCAGACCCGCTCATCCTGCAACGAGGCGGTATCCAACGGCTGCATACTGTTCAACGCACTGGCCAGACGATCTCTGTCCACCCAGATAGCCTCATCAGGCAGGAGCTGCTCACAGGTGAATTTCATGAAATCGTGAACCTGCTGATGAATCCGCGTGCCATGCAGCAATACAGTGTTGATGGCTCTGCGCCAGTGAGCCGTGGACAACTCGGTTACCTGGTCCAGTGCTTTAGCCTGATGAGCGGCATGGAACAGATTACTCAGTACTCTGGTGCTCAGGGGAGGTAATGGAGCAAGGCCATTGCCGGTCGTGGCAAATGCCTGATAAATATGTCCGATGGCCTGTTCCGGCAGGGTTGTCCGTTCAATGCCAAAGTGGTTGGCAGTATGTTGCCAGATATCCACTTCGGGGCATCTGGTG
Source organism: Endozoicomonas sp. (assembly GCA_027942505.1). Lineage (GTDB taxonomy): Bacteria > Pseudomonadota > Gammaproteobacteria > Pseudomonadales > Endozoicomonadaceae > Endozoicomonas. The sequence goes on from JAQFVO010001411.1 coordinate 5,891, forward strand.
GCCGAACTGACCAGAGGTTGCCACAACGGCGAGTGACACACTGCCGAAGCCGGCCACAGTAAAGTGATACGGGCATTGGCAAAGTGATGCAAAACGCCATTAATCAACAGTGGCTGGCCGTAGCACAATGGTTCCAGTAGTTGCGCCAGGGTCGGATTGCTTTCCAGTCCCCGCATAATTACCATCTGGCCACTGTTCAACGCCGCCAGCAGAGGGCTGGACAGGCAGCCAAAGCGAGGTTGCTGCTCGGAAGTGACGTAGAGCATGGCAAACAGCTGGGCAAATGTGGTCTGGCTATGAATCTGAACCGACAGCGGCTTTGGGTTTGCGGCTGTCAGCCAGTTGTCAGCCTGATCTTCGTGTTGGTAAGTGAAGACGCGCAGTGGCTGAACCTGGCCCGGGCAGATGTTGGCAAGTTGCCAGGGCGTGTCCTGAACCGCCTTTGGTTGCCCCTGATGCTGAGCAAGGCAGACTGCCGGCTTTGTGCCGGCTTCCCGGTGGATCAGCAGTAAGGCGCCCAGAAGTTGTAACCATGACTTTTCATCGAGTGATGAGGTGACTGTGACGGTGCTTCCGCCATGAATGCTCTCTTTCAGACTGTTATTGGGTTCAGCAAAGCCTTGCTGATTGACTCGAATATCGCTCAACCATGCAGTCAGGTTGGCCTGGTTAATCACCAGTGGACGTTCGACCGTATCGACAGGGATCAGAAGTTGTAGCTGCTCTGACAGAGCCTGATCAGGCTGCGGCGATCGGAAAAATCGGATATTGTCTGGCAAATTCCGTGCCTGACCGTTGCTGACAAACGGTCTGTTGGCCAGCAGCAGACGGATTGACTGCTCAAATGCCAGATCCGTCCAGTCGGCCCCTTTGAGAATCACCGTCTGGCTGTCACCCAGGGCTTCCAGCCGTCCCGGGATATGGCATATACGACCGGCGTCATTTATGCCCGGCCCACCAAAAAGCAACCGGCGCCAGTCGTGGTGCAGATGACAGTCAATGGTGAGAACTTTTGTGTGATCGCCATTGCCGGGGTATTCAGGCAGCAGCCAGCGACAATCGTCAGGCTCTTGTTCCTGCGGGTTACATAGCCAGGTATTGTCAGGACGATTGATACGACGCCAGAAATCACAGCCCGGAACGTCGCCGCTACATTGCAGAAGTTGCTCGGTCGAGGCCACCACCAGACAGTGGACGTGGCTGCCAAGTGGCTGTTTCTGGCCGGAAATTTTGTCGTAAATGCAGGGGTTGTCCGGATCGAGCAGATCATTGAACCGTGGTAGCAGTTCGCCAGACAGTGCCCGGATGTCCAGTACCAGGGTCAGGGGCACATCACTGACCAGCAATTTTCCTGCCAGGAGTTGGGGTTGTCCCCTGTCATTAATGTGCAGTCGACACAGCAGGCCATCGCGGGCCAGGTCATCCGGATGGCTGAGGAGGATGACATCTTGCTGTTTTTTATTGGTGGCTGTCGTCAGTAAATGACGTACATCCTGATCAGATTTGGCGAAACAAAAATCAAATGAGGACACCCGGGGCGGAGCCAGGAGAGTTTGCTTGCTGTCATTGGTATCGACTGTGCGTGCATCGATGGGAACGTTGTTCAGACCGCCAGTGTCACTTGGTGCATGTTGCAGTAGGTGCACCGTTACCGGGCTGATCGGACCTTGATTGATGACCGGTGCAGCATGTTGGTGGCCAGGCAGACTGGTAGCTGTCGACGGAAGGTTCAAACCTGCGTTATTCATCCTCAGTCCTGTTTGAGATTAACTCTGCCGGCAAACCAGCCAGAAGCTGCCAGCTTTCGAATGGCAGCTTAGACCATCAGGCCAGCGCTGCATGTCTGACTTTGCAACTGGTCAGTTTTTGCCAATGTGGTGGCTGTTCAGTTAGTAGTGAGAGGGGGGGCACAGTTTCCCTGCTATTAAGTCCGGCGTCTTACCGTTCCGGCTCCTGCTGCATCTGCCGCGCCATTGAGTCTGGAAGCTCCTACTGCTCTTGTGGCTGTTGTAAGTCTGATCATGTAGGTGTCCGTTCAAGTTTTATTTCGGAACTTTATCACCAAAGTCCTGTCCAAACTGTTTAGTATGTATCAACTCAATGCGGAACAATCAATTTTGACGGTTGCAGAAATACCTGCGCAATGATTCACACCACAGATGGCTGTGTAAAATTAGTGGCAACCCGACCGGAGAAAAAATGGATATTAATACTGCTACAACCAAAGATAAAAATTACGGTATTACATCAGCCTTTAAAAGCGTCGACGTTGAGCAAGAGTGTGGGAAACTGCAACACCATGATGTCACCCAAACTAGCACGACTGACTTAAAGCAAATCTTGAAATCGTCATTACTTAGAGATGAAAAGAGTGCAACCAAGTTAGGAGTGGCCTCAGGGATTTCATTAGCTATCATTAACCCCCTCATCAAAGTGCTAAAGAAAAAAACAGCTACCGATGCTCAAAAAGATCAGGCCGCTGACAAACTTTTTGAAATGATATCCGAGAAAGCAACACCAGATGTCCTTAAGAAAATAAATACTGTTCTTAATAGATTGGAAAATCCGGAATCTGTGGCCGGTAATGCTAACGATGAAAGCAAGCTCCCTGAGAAAAACAAGGTTGATCGGTGTCTGGCCGAGGCTGAAGTGGCTGATCCGGATTTTCTGTTTGCCTTAGAACAGTGTTCGCACACTTCTTACGATCAGCAGGCAGGTCGGTTTACCTGGCATGTTGTGGAACAGATGAATTATAACCGTCACTCCATCACCCCCCGCACGTCCAATGGCTTACAAACCGTCGTATACAAACCAGCAGGGAGAGCTAATCTATCGACTGTATCGTCCACTAACTCGAAATCCGTGATGCACCATCAGGTTTTGAATTGCAAGAAATTGGAGGAAATGCGCACATGTATGCAACGCAAGGGATTCTTGGATAAAGAGTATGGATTGATTGAAGGGGATACGATAAAAAAAACTACAAAAAGTGTGAATACTCTTTACGCTAAGAGCCTGTTCAAAGTGGCTCAATGTGTTTATAGCGAGATCACTCAAAAAGTAAATCCAGAGGAATTTGACTTTTTATCAGTAAAAATAAGGGTGCTCCATGGTTATCCTGCAACAAGGATGCTCAACATCCAATCTGTGAGCAATGAACACGGCAAATGTATTTTCGAGAGCGATATCCTTGATAATACCGAAGATTGTCTCGTAGACGGTAAAACAGATGTTGGCAATATTATAGAGATTGCGTTTACTGACTTGCAGTCATTAACAGACTTTACAGAAAACAAACAGAGCTACGCTGAATTAGAAAAAGAGGAGAAAATCAAAATAGAAGCTCTTCCTTTCTGCCCTTCAGATAAACCATTGATGAACGCAGAATTTTTGGTGTTGAAACTGAAAGAGATGATCTGCGAAAATCAAGAACACTTTAAAGGTAAATTGAGAATTAATGCGTTTGCTCCAGATATTCCATTTCCTGACATGGACCCTCTAATCCGACACAATTTTTTAATGACCTACAAAACTCGTAGTCAAGCTTTTGTTGATGATCCAGACAGGAAAATTGGAACACAGAGTTTCTGGGTAAAAGACGGCTGCCTGGAAGAGCACTCGTCTCATAAAACTCCCGAAAAGTGAGTAGGATATCACCAATTGCCATTAATTCTATGCCTATTGTCGAAAGTTGTTTGCACGATACTATGACCCGTCGACAGGCTCGGAATCGCTGGCCATAAGCTCATTGCGAACGAAGTGCGCAAGTGAAAACTGAGAAGGCATTTCGGGACTGTTCGTAGCTGGTGGATGTATTCCGTTTGCTTACCGGTCTTTCGAACAGCCAATTCTGCATGTTTTCCAACACATGTTCTCATTTATAAGTGACTATTGACAGGCTATAGCCGAAGCTCAGGCTGAGCAATGGCAAAGAGTGAAAACAGATAAGCTACGCAGGCTGCCACCTTGGCAGCCGCAGATGGGCCTTGTTCGATAGTCTGGCTGTTGCCAGCAAACTGTAACTATTTGCCAATGGATGGAGTAAAGGAATGAATGAATTAGCGTGTATCGGCGGTCCGTTGTCTGGTCATCAGCCACAGATGCCAGAATGCCCGATCTGCATGGAAGTGTTTGACGCCAGCCAGAGAACAGTGACCATAACGGAGTGCCGTCACATCTTCGATGCTCACTGTTTGTCCGAATGGCAGTCACGTAGCCAAAGGTGTCCGATCTGCTCAGTAACGCTGTCGGAGAGAACGGTTGCTGTTGCTCCTGAATGCGCTATCTGTCTGGATGACCTGTTCGCTCCTGTGAAAGAGGTTTCAGTAACGAGTTGCCATCATAACTTTCACACGGACTGTCTGAACCACTCATGCTCTATCGAGCCGGGCTGCCCGTATTGTCATCAGCCGCTATCACTGGGTGACGTAACCTCTGTCAAGGTCGATCCGCTGTCGCCGGTCAGTCTGGAAACATGCTCGGTATGCCATGTGGTTCTTGACCATCGGGCAGCGTTAATGTCGATGCCGTGTAATCATCTTTTTCATCGTGGTTGCCTGACACCATTTCTGTTCTCTCAATGCCCGCTCTGTGCCTCAAAGCTGCTGGGGGAAGATTATGTGTTCCCGGGCTCTTTCGATAGTCGAGAGACAGATGGATACAAACAGGTAATGGACGTTATGACGGAGATGGTTGAGAAATTCTGTTTGTGAACACCTATCACGTTCCCTTAAAGAACAAATCTTTTTGTTTTCATGGGCTTGAAACTTTTCTTTTGATCCATGGTCAAAACCTTAAGCTTTACCGGCTGGATTTCACTGGTGGCCGGCGATCAGCCGTTCTCTCTGCTGTCCCGAGCTTGCTTACTATAACAAAAATAATGGAAGTGTTCTGATGAATGTTGCTTCAAAATCGCCTGCTGTAAAAACTGATGAATCACTCTCAGTCCCACGTCTTGGTAGCCCCAAGGCACCGGGAAAAACCGATTACAAACCGATTGTTAATAAAAATGGCAACTGTATTCGCTGTATTAAACATCTTTGTGACAAGAAAATTACCACTCTCGATCCTGAGAGTGAAGGCCGCTTGAGGTCGCATTTGGAGGTCTGCGAGGATAAGAACGTTTTGCGCCGATGCGATCATTGTAAGAAAGACGATGTGGAACTGAATTTCAAAGATTGGCTTGAACACGTTGGGCAGTGCCCGGCAAAGTATGTTACGTGCGGTCAATGTAAATACGAGCTGCAGTACGGGGAAATGCTTGAGCATGAAAAATTATGCAAGGCTGAGGTGTTCTTTGATAATAAAATCCTGACCCGGTGCGACTAC
>JAQFVO010001417.1 GCA_027942505.1 Endozoicomonas sp.
AGGTGACTGCCTGTTCTCAATAAATGTGTTGTTAGTACAGGACTTTATAAATTCCTCGATAAGAGGTACAAGTTCTGTATTCCCGCAATGGTTACAATAATCTTCCATTGATGCTAAATAAATTGGCAGGAGATGGAAATGGCGTTGTTGCAATAGCCATTGTGAGTCCGTCTTACTGTTTCCCACAAAAACGTCTCTTCCTTTTTTAGCAATCAATAAAGGTAATCCTTCTTTTGGACAGTTAAAGCCCATTCTTTCCAGAAATTCATGAAAACGGTCTTCCAGTTTGAAGGCTACGTAAAGCAAGCCGAGTTTTGCAAAAGTCATACTTTGGGTAAGCGCTTTCAGGATAGGCATTACCCCATCTGTAACCTTGCAGGCCGATACCAGCTCGAGGGTGGCCAGCCACTGATGGAAAACTTTGCAATCTTTCATAACTCGCCTGTTGGCAGCAGAGGCTTGCAAACTGTTACAGAGTTCCTCAAGGCTATCTTCGGAAATTATATCTGGTACCAGAGGCAGTAATTGCAGTGGGGCCAGCCGCAGATGATCTCCACCCCTCATCCTGATCCCACTCAGTATTTTCCGTATTTGTGGGGTGCTCTGAACCAGATAGGCCAGCCCTTTGATCAGATAGGGAATATTGTTTTTAGTGCCATGTCCTAAGATGTCTCGCACATAAGGGGCCAGTAATGAGTTGTCGATCTTCTGTTTGGCGGTTTTACAGGCCGAAATGATCATTAGCAGACGATGTACTTTTGCCCTGATCACGGGCTCATCTTTGGGCAGCGCTATTTCAGCAAAATCATGTTCCAGTTTGGTAACTTCAGGGAGCAACACTTCTGAATATTCCGGGACCATGTTTTCAATGTCTGCTTTAAGAGCAGTCAGGTAAGGTGTCAGTGTTTTTTTACTTTGCAACAAGCTAAACCCCCTGGTATCACTGAGCTGTTCGTTTTTTTCATACTCAGAGACAATATTTTTGGGGGTTTTCAAGATTCCGGCCACAGCGTGAATGTATCTGGAATAACCCATTGCCCCAGGCTGTTTTGATAAAAAACAGAGCTCTTTGACACAATGTGAAAGCCCGTATGAATTACCGTACATTAACGATCTGATGTGGGAGGTTAACTCATCGACATTATCCGTTAAAAAATCAGAGGAGGCTGCGTAGAGATATAGCAGATTGTTCACAAAAACGTTGAACTTTTTGTCGATATGCCAGGGTAATGTACCATCTGCTGAAACTTTTGGTATGAATTCCTTTTCAATATGGTCAACTTCTTTCAATAGCTGCCTTGATAGCTCATTATCTTCTGACTCGAATGCCTCTCTGAGTTCGTTAATTGTACCTTTAGCTGGTATTCCAGAAAGCACTTTTATATACGAATCGTGAATATTTGTCCCTGCCTTATCATAAGGGGGAGTGCCAGGGATATTTTGAAATAGCTCCTTCGTTTTCTGTAATCTAACAGATAAAGGAATACCGGATAATTTCCAATGAGTTGGTCCTACCGGTCGTTTGCGCTTTTCTTCAGCAATCAAAAAGAATCGAAGCTTTTCGTCCACACTTAAATTATCTGTTTTGCACATTGTATCTAGTGCAAGAACGATGTCCATATCCATTAATTTATTGATAACGGCAAACTGTACCTCTTTGCTTGGTGAGTTATTTAATGCATCAACATAGTCAAAATCATAAATTAGTTTTCTGGCAGAACACTGTATGGCTTCAGTTTTTGAATCTGGCAGCACTGTTGTAAAGTTGGGTTTAATAGTGATCATTCGTTCAAGTAAATGTTTACTATCACTGGTATTCTCACAAAACACAGTGAGGTTGTCTTGTAGTTGTATCTGCCTGCCAAGGTACTGAAGGGAACCGTCTTCTACTGAAAAGCCAGTTGGTGACTCTATTATCGTTTCATACAGATCTTGAGAGGTCAGGCCAATAAGTTGAGAAAAATTCATGATTTACTTCCATTCATTAAGCCCGGAAACATTGATGATTCAGAAAAATTGCAAGTCTGTTTTTCGATATCTTCTGTAAAATGCACAGGAAATCCGGAGCAAACAGTAACTGAACATCTATAGATTGTTTCACTCAGAAAATGGCTGTCTTTTCACTATGAAAAGCTCAAGGATGATCAGGCACAATTCGCCAGAACGTGATCACCTCTTTATTATTGCGATAAACCCTGGTCTGTAAAGAGCGGCTGCAGGGGCTGAACTCAAAATCCCTGATCTGCCCATCCGGTTGCCACCGTTTTTTTTCCTGCCAGGTTCCGTCGCTGGTCAACCCCAGGAGCAACAGAGTGTCTCCAGCGATCCGCGCGGCAAGCAGGCAGCCCTGGTGGTTAAAGCGCACCTCCTTTAAGGGCTGATTAATTCGTTGCCCAAACCATTGGCCGGTATGAGTGTACTGATATATATCCGAACACTCTGATTCACCTGTGCAGATCAGTGCATTGCCCAGGGGGCTGCATTTCAGCAGAGATCTGGAACTCAGTGTCTGTGCGCACTCCCACTGTCCTGAGTCACGATGTTGCCAGATACTGGCTCTCAGATTATGGTCATCTACATCCAGCGACGATTCAGCCATCATAAAATAGAGCCGCCGGGAGTCCATGGAAAACTGAATGTCTGGTAACTTCAGCAGTGGTTGCCTTGCCTCTTCGTTATAATTTCGGTCTTGTAAAACCGGCGCCCAGCGGTTGTCCTCGCCCAGGCCCCAGATGTCGAAGCCTGTGATAGTGGTGACCACCAGTAGCCTGCCATCGGGGCTAAAACCAGCGCTGAGCAAAAAGCAGTGGCTTGAGTCATGGTGTTTTTTGGTAATAGTCAGCCTGTGTGACCACTGACGGTTTTGGTCAAGCCCGGCAACTTTGACATAGAACTCTTTTTCAGCGCCCGGAGTCGACTCATCAGATAGCACGAAGTCATCAGACCAGAGGGCAAAATGGCGGCTATCGGGGCTGAATGTCATATCAAACTCCATGTCAAACAGTCGGTCATCTTCCGACTCTGCCTGATTGGCCAGAGTATTGTTACCCGACTCAAAGGCCATTTTACTGCTGCATGACCATAACCCATCAGCATCCCTGGTTATGAAAGAGACTTCAGCACCATCGAACAGGGCAAGACATTGGCTATCCCGACTGAAACAGATTTCATGGCTATCACCCCAGCTCAAATCATTATTATGCCGCCAGTTGCCATCGGTGTCGCAGCACAGGATGGCACCTCCCGATTCACGGTCAATGCACACCAGTAACTTGCCATTGTCCGATACGATCATTTCATTTATAAGCGGGCATGCGAAATGGGGGTAGACTTGCGCAGTAGTCATTTGCTGTGCTTCGCACCAGTTGCCGGAATCACTGCGCTTGAAAACAGACAGCAAGTGATCGTGGCTGCCAGACCCAGCGCCTGGTGGTTCATTGGACAACCGGTTATAGGGTAGAATCAGAATATCCCCCCCATTCTGGTTGTGGATGTTTACCTCAGTGGTGTACTTCATTGACAACTCCCGGCACCAGTTGCCACTGTTGTCCGGAGCCCAGATATGCATGGTTTTGGCCCGGCCGTTTTCACTGATCAGGCAATTGTGGTTGGCATTCAGGGAAAAAGATGAAACGTATGGTGCAAACTCCATACACCCCGCCGCTGTCAGGGTGACAGATGGCGCATTGATTATCTGCTGGCAGAAATGGTTGATAAAATAGGCGCAAAGCGCTTCTGGCTTGCACTGGAAAGGGTAACAGGGACCGAAAACGGCAGCCACTGTCTTGAGGTGATGCAATAGTTGCGGGTTGCCACTGGTCATTACCCGGTAAAACTGCTGCTCTGCCTTTGGCAGGGATAAAAAGTACCTGCAATACTTGTGCAGATCGCTTACCGACAGGCCACATTTATCATGGACTATGGTGCGTACCCTGCGGGAAACCAGCTCCAGGTTAGCCAGATCCTGCATCGATAGATGACTTAACAAATAAGCCACTGAATCGCCCGACACTGCACAAATAAACCGTCCAAAGCCACTGTCCGGAAAGTCAACACGATTTTGCCCATCCTGATGAACAACGCTGGTTTTGAGGTGTTTGACGATGGGGTACATAGACAGGCCTTCCGACTCACCTGAAAACAGGAAAAAACAGAATAGTTGAGCCTGAGGTTCATTTAAAGAAAGCAG
>JAQFVO010001425.1 GCA_027942505.1 Endozoicomonas sp.
ATAGTTTTTCAAAACCGCTGCCCGCTACCCGCCGCCCGCAAAGGCCCAACCGTTTATGCTTTTGCGGGCGGCGGACAGCGGGCAGCGGACATTCCCAGCATCTCCCCCACGCCGCAGACGTCGGCCAGGGCGCTCAGCTCGACGGGGGCAGTGGTAAAGATAATGGTTTTCCGGTTTGCCCGGGCAAGCCTGGCCCAGGCAAGACAAACGGCCAGGGCGGAGCTGTCTGCCTGGGTGACGCCGGCCAGGTCAATGCGCCATTTGGCCGCGTCTGTTGCCAGCAGAAGTCTGCCCCCCTGCTGTTCGATATCGGGTGCGGTGGCAAAATTGATGGTACCACTGAGCTGGAACTGGCCCGGCGACACTTCGCTCAGACTCATGACTTTTTACCTGTGCCTTCCACCGCTATGCCTCGCATCAGCTGCGACCAGTGATCGATCACGTACTGGATATTGTTGTGCCTGTTCATGAGTTCAGCAAACTGGTTGCGAAACTGTATGCCGATGTTGATGCCATCGACAATAACGTTGCGTAATTTCCAGCGTCCATCGAGAAAAATCATGGAGTAAGTAATGATAAGGGTGCCTGATGAGGTTCTGGCCGTCATATTCACCGGCACCAGCCTGGACTTGCCGTTTTGGTAATCGCGCAGCACGGACCCCGGAACGGGATCGACCCGGTCAATGGCGACCTGGGTATCATCGATAGCCAGCAAGGACCTGCCGTAGAAGCTGATCAGGCTGTCTTTAAAGACTTGGCTGAACTGCGCCAGCTGGGCTGGCGTGGCGGTGCGGGCGTAGCGGCCCATGACGCTGCGGGCAATGGCGTCAAAAGCCACGACTGGTGACAACTGCCGGTCTACTTCGGCCAGAAATTTTGTGTCGTCTTTTCTGTAGTGCTCAACATTGTTCTGGTAAGTGGCCAGAAGTTGTCGGGTGACGTCGGCAACCTCTTGTTGTGGCAGAGGCATATTCTGAGCCGCCACGGCAATGACTGACCATTGCAATAACATCGTCGTCAATATTGTGGTGACTTTCTTGCTGAGAGTCATTATTTATTCCCTTTGCTAACAGACCATTATCGGGGCCATTTTGTGACAGTGAAATACCGGCAATTCGTGACTGCGCAGTTACTCGCTTTTGCTGACTGCGCCAAGGAGAAATTTACCAATCAGCTCCTCAAGAATCAGGGCCGACTGAGTATCTTCAAAGCGCTCCCCATCGCGCAGGTACGCCTCGTCGCCGCCGATGCTGACGCTGATGTATTGTTCGCCAAGCAGGCCGGCGGTGACAATCGATGCAGTGCTGTCGATGGGGATGTTGTCTACGTTCTGGTCAATAGCCATTATGACCTTGGCCCTGTAGGTCTCCTTATCCAGCTCGACAGCCTTGACCTGGCCAATGGTAACACCAGCCATCGATATTTTGGCGCGTGTTTTCAGTGCGCCGGCGTTATGAAAGTAGGCCAGCAGTTCGTATGTGCTGGCGGTGCTTTTCAGGGAGAGGCCGCTCACCTGTAGGGCCATCATCACCAAGGCCAGCACCCCCGCCAGCATAAAAGCACCAACACTGATCTCTAGCGTACGCGTACGCATGGGTAACTCTCCTGTTTATAGTCCGCTGAACATCACTGCGGTCAAAATGAAATCCAGCCCAAGTACAGCGAGGGATGAGTACACGACTGTTCTTGTAGTTGCACGACTGATGCCTTCTGAGGTTGGAGTAGCATCGTAGCCCTGAAATACGGCAATCCAGCTGACCACAATGCCAAAGACCAGGCTTTTCACCATGCCGTTACCAATGTCGTCAACAAAATCAACCGATTGTTGAATGCCACTCCAGAAGGAGCCTTCGTAAATACCCAGCCAGTCAATACCGACAAAGGCACCGCCGAAAATGCCTACCACATTGAAAATCGCTGCCAGCAGTGGCATGGAGATAACCCCGGCCCAGAAGCGTGGGGCGATGACCCGTTTTAACGGGTCAACACCGATCATCTCCATGCTGGACAGTTGTTCTGTGGCCTTCATCAACCCGATCTCGGCACTCAGGGCAGAGCCGGCACGACCGGCAAACAGCAACGCCGTTACCACTGGCCCCAACTCCCGTACCAGGCTCAGGGCGACCAGTTGACCCACGGCACCCTCTGAGCCGTAGTGCACCAGGATGCTGTAGCCCTGTAAGCCAAGCACCATGCCAATAAACAGGCCGGAGACAGTCACAATTACTAACGACAGTAGACCTACATTATAGAGTTGCCGGAGCAGCAGTGTACCCCGGCCAGTGAAACCGGAGCGGGAGAATATGGCCAGAAAGAGAAAGACTCCGGAGCGCCCTAGTGATTGCAGAAAACCCAGGCCCAACCGGCCAAACTGTGCCAGCCGGTCCAAAACGTCAAGTCTCATTGCGCCTCCGGGTTCAGTAGCTGATCAAGGTAGTTATCCGCCGGATAGTGAAATGGCACCGGACCGTCTGGCTGGCCTTGCATAAACTGGCGTACCCGGGGATCGCTGGAGTTGAGCATCTCGGTGGGCGTGCCGGTACTGATTACCTCGCCATCGGCCAGCAAGTAGAGAAGATCGGCGACACTGGCCGTCTCGTGCACATCGTGGGAGACAATAATACTGGTAATGCCCAGTGCCTTGTTCAGCTTGCCAATCAACGATACCAGTACACCCATGGCAATCGGGTCCTGACCGACAAATGGCTCGTCATACATCACCATTTGCGGGTCAAGGGCAATTGCCCTGGCCAGGGCCACGCGCCGACTCATGCCTCCGGACAGTTCGCTTGGCATCAGTGAAGCTGCGCCACGCAGACCAACCGCCTGCAGTTTCAACAAGACGATGTCGCGGATCATCGGTTCAGACAAGCGGGTATGAATACGCAGGGGAAAGGCGACGTTTTCAAACACACTCAGATCGGTAAACAGGGCACCGCTTTGAAACAGCATGCCCATTTTACGACGTTGGATGAATAACTGGTCGCGCGACAGTGCCGCCAGGTTCTGACCGTCGACGCGGATCGTACCCGAGTCAGGTTGCAGTTGGTGGCCGATCAGTCGCAACAAGGTGGTTTTGCCAGTGCCTGATGGCCCGAGAATTCCGACCACTTTGCCCCGGGGAATAGTAATATCGATGTTGTTGAAAATTGCCCGGGTGCTGCGGTAAAAGGACATCCCCCGGATTTCCACCAGGTTATCTGTCTGGCTCTGTTTATTGTGTTCTATGGGGGTCATCATTTATTACGCCGCTGATCCATGCCTCAGACTCGCCCATTATGACCGCTTTGCGGGGGTATTTCGATAGGTGCTTGTGATGTCGGTGAATTTTTGGTGCAGCCAGGAGATGAGAAGTCTTAAGAGAGACGTTGAGTAACTGATGACTTATTTTAAGCCACAAGGCAGACAAGAGGGTGGAGAAAAGCTTCAGTAGACAACACAATCAATGGTGGATTCCTGCTGTGCGAGGTTGTTGCAAAAAGCATAAAAGCTTTGAACCACGAAGGACACGAAGAGCACAAAGGAAAAGAAAGATCTTCTTAGTGCTCTTCGTGGTTCCCTTCTTTTCAGAGCCTTTTGCAACGCCCTCCTTCGTCGGAATGACCGAGTGTGGGGAGGTGTTCCATTCTCAGGTCAGTGTTTTCAGACAGAAACTGTCTTATGTTAACGGGGCTGAGAAATAGCAAGTGCAAGAACATAGACGTCTTTCTATACTGTGCGGATTGCGGTTGCATTGCCCAGTCGGTTTTCCATAAACTCCCGTCTTTATCTTGTTGAGAATCCTTTCGGAATGAGTCCTGCCCTTTATGCCTCAGCGGCCATCGTCGTCGGCTTTATTCTTTTGACCTGGAGTGCTGACCGCTTTGTTGGCGGCGCTGCTGCCACTGCCAGAAACTGGGGTATCTCCCCAATGCTGATCGGTCTTACGATCGTCTCGATCGGTACTTCAGCACCGGAAATTCTGGTCTCTCTGATGTCGGCCATTCAGGGCCATACCGACATCGCGGTAGGTAATGCCATTGGCTCCAATATTGTCAATATTGGCATGGTGCTCGGGCTTACTGCCCTGATTGCGCCGCTGCCGGTGAAGCCGGCCCTGGCCAAACGGGAGATTCCCTGGCTGGTGCTGGTCACGCTGGTGGCTGGTGCCTGTCTGATGAATAGTTACCTGGGCCTGACTGAGAGTGTGGTGCTGCTTTGCGGGATGGTGCTCACTCTGTACCTGATGATCAAGTGGCAAAAAAACCACCCCGACGAACCGCTGACCGACGTCGACGACATTGAGACAATGCCATCGGGCCGGGCTTACCTGGAACTGGTTGGAGGTCTGGTCCTGCTGTTGATCAGTGCCCAGATTCTGGTTTGGGGCGCCAAGGAGATCGCTTTGCTGATGGGTATCAGTGAGCTGATTATCGGCCTGACGGTCGTGGCCATCGGCACCAGCCTGCCGGAACTGGCCGCATCTGTGGCCAGTGCCATGCGCGGACACCACGATATCGCCCTGGGCAACGTGGTGGGTTCCAATATTTTCAATCTGCTGGCGGTACTCGCCATGCCGGGTCTGGTGGCGCCGGGGCCGTTGGATGAGCAGGTGTTTGCCAGGGATTATCCAGTGATGCTGGGCTTGACAGTTCTGCTGGCGGTGATGGCTATGGTGGGTAAAAAGCCGAAAAAACTGGGGCGTTTTGCCGGTATTATTTTGCTGGCAAGTTACGCTGGCTATGCAACCTGGCTCTACCTGCAAGCGGCCTGATTGGTAGCTCTCCTGCTGGCTGGTTCTGGGGCACGCCCGGAACTAAACCAGCTCCCTGGCTGTCTGTTTCTTAGAACTTGCCAGGGATTTGCCATGCAAACCGCCACCTCGCAACCGCTCCCTCACAGAACCTCCGGGATGGCTTGTCCTGACTCTTTTGACATCAGAGCGTCTGCTACCCCTGCTAAGTGTGGTTATCGCTCTCGTACCGGTTGCCTTGAACGCCGTGAAATAACCTGTGTTAAGTCGGCGCCCCCTGTTTTCAGGACCGTGCTGACCCCAGAGCTGGTCAATGATCAGATGGTTGACCCGACAGGGGCTAAGCCAATGAGTCTTGAGGATTTCTCGAGAGCTCTTTTCCAAGCCAGCAAGACTTACGACGTTTGTCGTGCTGATAAATTACTGGCATCGGCATCACAGAGCACTGGTGAACTCCGCGTCTGTTCGGCAGTGGTCAACAGGGTGATGGTCAGAGCCTGGACGCGAGTGAGCATCATATCCCAGCGTGAATGCAACCAGATCAGGAACCTTATCGCTGTCTTTGTCCATCACAAAGTGGTCTCTGAAAGCTGGTGTGTAACGGTTGAGAATTTTTGCAAGAGCTACAGGGAGTTTCAGGGTCAAATTAGTGTGCCGAAGTGTTTGAGCCCGGTCACTCTGAGAGCCGAACTACTGAAAGCAGCAGGCTCTCCTCCGGCTTTCATGAGTACGATGGGGTTGCTGGGCCGGATTGGGGCTGACGAGAAACTGCGCAAAATTGCCTGCGAGGTGATCGACCTTGCGCTGGAAAAAAGGCTTTTGAACCATGACGAGGCCGACTCGTTTGAGTACGTTGCGTTCAGGGGGCTTATTAATATTTATCTATGCCGGGGTATTTGGTCTGAGACGACACTGGGCAAAGTTATCGCGCTGTCCGCCTTGATGGACGATTACCACTATGCACAGATGCTTAAAGAAGATTTTGGAGCAAGCCTGCAAGGCCCTCGGCTAGTCTCGATGCTGCGCCGGGCTGCTGATGAATTGAATGGAGAAAAGGTCAGGAAAATACTGGACTTGTCCGGTGCCGATGTGGATCAGCTGCTCAACCAGATCTTGCGGCGTGTTCTGGAGTCAGTAGAGTTGCGGCTGCCACTAACCAGTGTGAAGCTCTCCAGGCTGTATCAAATGGTCGATGCACTGGCTCAATATGGTACTTTGGAGCGCTTCTGGCTTAATAAGGCGTTGAGGGTTTGCGTCCTTGGCGACGCGGACTGTGAGACAAGGGCGCGCAAATCTGATCATGAGATAGCAGTGGATCCCGTGACGTTCAGGGACGCCCTGCAAAAAACAGCCCAGACACTTGACCATGACAAGGCAGACCTGCTGCTCGATCTGGCAGCGGATGAACCATCATTGCGACAACCGGCCAGGGGGGTATTGGTGTCCAGGTTGCAGC
>JAQFVO010001426.1 GCA_027942505.1 Endozoicomonas sp.
AAATAATGACAGTGATTCAGGCATTTTTGCCGTCATCAGTTGTTCTCGCCCATGTTCAGCTATGAATTTATTACGCCAGTCGATGATAGCCATGGCGTGCGCCTTAGCCTGGTCAACACGCTGCTGGGTCACCGTTTTTTTTGTGCCAACATATAGCTGTTTGATTCGTTTGCGTTTATGCCAATTGCAAATATGGACCACGCAACGCAACTGAAGCGTGCCATCTTTCCTTGAATTTGCGTGCCACTGGAAAACCACATGTTCTGATCTTGGCAAGAACAACATATCTGTCTTGCGGTACAACTGTTGTACTTGTTCAAGGTGTTTTGTAGCGACATCTAATGACCGATTCCAACCACCGTATTTATTGTCAGAAAAAAACCGGCTGTAATAAGGCTCATGCATCCTATGAAACCGCACCTGCCAGCCACAATTACGGTTTATTCGGTTAATGTGCCGTGGACAGTGGACACGACCGAACGGTGTGTCTATCCATCTATGTGAATCAGTATTAGGCATTGCTGTTTACCAACATTACTAAAAGACCGGTAAAAGATAGCCACAATTGGTCGTTTAGAACAGCTGGCGCACATTTTTGTTGACCGTCAGCCAGTCGTACTGGCTACCATTTTTAGTGATCAATCCATCATTAACCAGCCTTTGAAAATAACCACGCACCTGCTTGTCCCTGTAGCCTTCACGGATGCAGGCACGCTGGCTCAGCACCTCTTCACCATTGTCGCGCCGGGCCAGCTGCATTTTTTTAAACGACGGATAGCTGTGCGACAGGGTTTCCAGGTTCTTTGCCTTGGCCGTGGTAGTGACAGCTGCATCGGTGTCAACGTCATCAATGTCGTCTACAGGTCGGGTCATAAACAACACACCCAGGGTATCCAGCAATCCGGCCAGCAGCAGAATCACTATCCCGGTCAACAGGTCACTTTCTACGTTCAGTACATTTGCCAGCAGTGACAGCACCGCCGCCAGTTCGGAGACCTCCGGCTGTGGCAGACTGGCCAGCTGGTCGCGCAGTTGGGCATTGCGCTGCTGCAGTGGTTGAACATCATTGCGAATCCGCTGCAAAGCCAGGTAGGTCTGGATTGCCTGGTTGTTCTGCTCAATCTCTTTAGACACCAATTTGCGCACCTGCGCAATATGGTCAGCAGTGTCCAGGTTGATGGTCAAAGCCCGATGTAAACCACCGGCCGACCCCAACATCGACACGGCAATTAACAGTCCTGCTATTGCACGTCGTTGGTCGTGTATAGAGCACCATTTACCAATTTCAAAAATTACAGCCATGGCAGCCAGTAATAGCCACGAAAACCAATCATTTGACACTGATGTCAGCAGCAAAATAGACAAAATGGCCGACAAACCAGCAGTTATATAAAAACCAGTTTTTAAAACTTTGCAGTAATTTATCATATTTAAATCTAAGTTGATTAG
>JAQFVO010001430.1 GCA_027942505.1 Endozoicomonas sp.
CCTTGATCCAGAACGGCGTGGGCGATCAGGTCTTGTAATTTGATCCAGAGTAGGTCTATCAACGTCCATTTTCTACATAGTGTTTTACCCTATGCAAAATGATTTTAAATAATGTTAATGGAGTTCTAAGCAGACGATTTAATGTATAAAATCTTTAAGTGAATATGTTTTCGATCAGAAATATTAATGGTTTTTATGTAAGCAAAAGAAAGAGCTACGAAAAAGCTGAATTTGACCCTTTACCTGCTGACTAAAGCTGACTTTTTACCACTTGTTTTCGCTCCCCTACAAATCAGCCAGCGCTTTAGCTGTACCACACTGCATGCCTCTACATTTCTGTTTGGCAAAACATTGCCGGTTGGCTACTTCAGCGTTGTGGAAAAATATTCCACTGGCGCGAGTAATCTTGGTTTGCCAGTCGCGGCGTTTAATATCTTCTGGTCGTATATCGGTATCAGCCATCTGTGCCAGTACGTGTGCCTGCGTAGTTTCAATCGTACCATCATTAATTAGTTGCTGAATCAGTGATTTTTCATCGGCTGGTATGCTGCTGTTTTCCAGACTAAACCAGCTATTTTGCAAAGCGTCATCAAGGCTGGCTGGTTTACTGTAGCCTTTCATGTAGTCAAGAAAGACCTGTTTCATTACTTTTGCGGTGTTGATAAACCCGTATTTAGCGCCCATCTGCGGCAGTGCAATCAGCAAATTTTGTGTCAGGTTAATAATGCCTGCCCCGGCACTGGCTCCCATATACCATATAAAGCCAAGGTTGGTTAAGGAGGCAGCGATGGGTGAACCATTTGGGTTCATAATCAAGTCGTGACGTTTGCTCATTTCGTTATAGACGTGCTTGGCCGTGTCACGTTGTCGTGCGGTCAGTGGGCTTTTGTTGTTTTCCTGGTTGGCAATGGTTTTGATCTGGTTAAGTTCATTTTCCATTTGCCAGCCATAGCGCACCTTGCCAATTCGATTGGCCTGGGTCAGTGACGTGGCATCAAAGGCCCGGCGCGCATTTTCGTGGTATCCGGGGATTCCTTTGCGGTGCATTCCCCGCTTAGCACTGCTCATTTCCGGCAACATGTCCAGCGTAATCTGGTTGATCTGGCTCAGTAACTGCATTGCTTCGGGGTTGTTTTCAATATCTTTTATCTTGCTGACGCCCAACAGCTTGCGAATTTTTGCGCTGAACTCCGGCACCCCGGATAAATTGCGCGGGTCAAACTGGTCGCGCATTCCGGTAAACGTGATGGTGTAGCCTTCTTTTTCCAGCTGTGTTTCAGCGGCTTCGCGTGCCGTGGCTGTTTCGTAGTGGGCGCGGTAATGATTGCCATCTTTATCTTTTGCCGTGATCACGTAGTCGCCAAAGCGCATAAGCGGGAAATAGGGACCGGCCAGTGCTTTATGGAACATAGTATTCAGCTGGTGCCGTATGCCTTTTCTCGATTCCGGGTCAAGATCCATGCTGTCAATGCGCTCTTGCAAGGCTTTTTGCAGTGACTTGTACTGGTCGAGGTAGTATTTTTCAACATCGTTGTACAGGCGATGCGCCTCTGGTTCATTGTTCAGAGCTAACCAGATTTGGCGCACTTCGTTGTAATGTTTTAGTCGTCTGGTTTCTTCGGCCAGTTCCCGCTCGAATTTTCTTTTTTGTTTTTCACTGGTGGCATCGTTGATAATTTTCCTTAAAGAATCGAATGTCAGTCCTGACTTTGTTTTAAATTCTGGTTGTCGTGGGTCAATCTGGTAGAGCGTTGACTTGTGCATCAGGTTGGATAGCCGGTTGTAGTTGTCCGGGTTTTTCCGGGCAAGTTTGCTCCATCGCTGGTCGATTTTTTCGGCGCGGTGCGCCCAGTTGGAACGGTCAGAGGTCATTTTCTGCAACAATTTGTCGAGCATTTGCAGTGGGTTGTGGCCAACGGTTTTTTCCACTGACTTGAAAATCGGACTGTAAATCTCGGCAATCTGTTTGCCACTGAGAAAGCCGAGACCGTTTTTTCGGGCAAACTCACCGACTGAGTGAGCCTTATCACTGCCGGATTTTTTTAATTCGTTGATGGTCGCGTTGTTATTGTTGATCAGCGTATTCAGCTGGTACTGCACATCACCGGGAGTGGCAGTTCTCATACTTTTAACCAGCTGGTAAGGCGTCTGGGTTGTCCCGATAACGCTCTCAACATTAAAGTCAGGCGGGGTCAGGCTATCCAGGTAATCGGCCAGAACCTTGTTGGGTAGATATTTACGACCTATCAATATTGCATAAAGTTGTCTGAGTTTTTCCGCAACCATTTTGAAAAATTTTTCAACTACAGACTTGGGTTTTTTGCTAGTCAATGCCCATCGGGCAACATTGTCAGCAAACCACTCGTTAAAACTGGACCAGTAACTTAGGTTCAGTTCGTCTGCTTTCATGGTATCCGTTAGGCCAACAACGTCTGAATTTGCAGGATGTCTCAAACTTTCGATCAGTTCTTTTGCTGATCCGGGTTGCTGGATATTGGGTCGGTGTTCTTTAAGCCATTCTTTAAAAGCATTATTGATAGCGTCTTTAGTTTCTTTATCAGTATTTTTATAGGCTGTTTTTTCGACAATATGGCCTATCTCGTGCGCCAGTGTTGCTAGTATGGACTCATTACTTTTCCCCTGAGTCTTGAGCATAATAAAGTGATCGCCATTGGGCAGGGTACGCAGATATCCGCTTTCGACTGAATTTTCATCACTGGCATGGCGGATAGCGGCATATTCACCATACAAATTATATTGCTCGGCAGCTTTTACAGTATCCGAAAAAGTATCACTGATGAATACCCGGTCGGTAATGCCCAAAGTTGCCAGCCAGCCTTTAGCGGTATTTAACAGGCTGTCAGTAATGTTGCTGCCACCAACTACCTGTTGGTTATCAGTGAATGGCCCGTTTGGATTTTGTTCATACCTGGCCTGTTCCCTGTCAATATGTCGTTGCCTGACCGCTTCAAGTCGTTGACGGGTTTTTGCGTCAAGATTACCTGTGTAGCTGGTTATGTCTACTTTTGTTTTCCCCTCTTTTTTAATAATTAAAGGATAAACCGGTTTGCCGCTAATCGGGCTATATCCTTCAATTAGAGCGTAATCGTCATCGGAATAGATAATCTTACTGCCAACGGAGTATTTTTCGTAGTTAATCGCCCACGCAGGATGATCGTTTGAGTACCCTTCGATGGCGTTAGCTACTTCCGGTTCAGCACTATTGGCCTTATCGCGCAGGCTGGCAAGAAAATTGTTACGATCCGTCAGGGTTGGGAAAGTAAACGTTGGGGTACCGGTTGCCGTGGTACCGGCTAATGGAGTGTAATATCTGCGTAATCCTGCCTTGATGTAATAGCCGTTGTTGGCTTTGGCCAGTGTGTTGATGGAAGTGTAATCTTCTTTGCTCAGGCTGCCATCCATATTGACAACAAACAGCGGTTCTTTTTTTTGTGAGTGTTCAGAATCCATGGTGGTAAACGTGGTGCTTTTGCCTCCATCGCTGGCAAAAGTGATAACGTCTTGTGATGTACTGACTGGTGTATCAGTTGGTATTTCAACCGGTTTTGTGTACGTAGTGTCCACATTAGTATCATTGTTAGTGCCATCAAAACTCTTGACGGCCTGCTGATTGACATTGAATCCGGCGGCCTCAAGCTGTGGTTTCATGGACCCCAGCGCATTCAGGTTGGTTAGTTGCAGCAACCGTTCGACAACGCCAGGCAAATTGCTGTCGTCAAACCGGGCAAACATATTTTTCCCTCTGGAAAAGAAGTCACCTCCCATAACCGATCTAAGGTCATCATCAAATTTGACCAGCTTGACGGTGGCGTCGCGGTTAGATTTGGGCAGCTGCAAAACCCAACGATTACCATTGTTGCTTAACGCAATCTTGCCATCCTTGTTGCGCAAGCCATAGCCACGAATCAGGTGGTTATCCCGGTTATCTCGCAAGAATCTGACAATTTTTGCCGGATCTCGCAGGGTAACGGGTGCCACGTTGGTTGCTGAAGTAGTTGACCGATACCGTTTTGGCATCAAAATTCCCTGGTAGGTTTTGCCGTCCTTGCCAGTAAAGCTGATAATCCGACCGCCATCACTGTGCAGCTGTGATATACCACTAATCAGGTTGCCGGTAGCAATATATCTATCCTCACGCCGGTCACTGGTGCTTTGCGTGGTATCAAAAAGAGTATCCAGAATGTCGGTACCAGTAGTTAACAATTTTTTTTCTATCAATTCCGGGGTGTTGTTGATCTGGCTTAGCGGTATTGTTATCTGACGGATGCCATCATTCACCATGAAAGTAATTCGGGTTTTACTTTCGGCATAGGGGTTGCCCCGGCCGGTGACGTGGGCGTCCTGCATTCTGGTAACGACACCAATCATTTTTTCTCCGGCAATATTCAGTTCAAAATGATTTCCTATCTTGAATTTGTCGTTTAATAGCTGTTCAGTTTTTGCTTTTAGGCTAGTGTAAGAACTTATTGCAAATTCAAAATTTTCCATTTTTTTCAACAGTTCATTGTATTTTTTTGTTACTTTGTGTGTTGGCCCAAAATTGTTAGAATTATTAAGAAACTGAATAACATTTAGCAACTGTTCAGCAAAAGGTAAATTAATATTATTCGGATCAGCAAATTTTTTTAACTGGTCTTTTTTAAATTCATCTTCTATCTGCTTTTTGTAGTTTCTAAACAAGGCTCCCAAATTTTCGTTGTATAGTTCTCCATCTTTTTCCTTTTTAAAAATCAACTGATCAGTAAATTCTTGTACAGACTGCCCAACAAGAGATTTGTTTATTGCCTTTTTAACATCGTTAGCGGTTGGTGGTTTACCCTGGTAACGAACATCAACTTTATGCATGGTGGTATTTCCACCAAATAGGCTGCTACTCTCTTTGCCTGTATAAATGATGTCACTTTCCAGTATTTTTGCGTCCAAATCTACTGTTTTGGGATTCAGGTCGTTTTGTCCGGTCTTGTCGAGATAGTCGATCAAGGCAAGATAATCAGCTTCAACAGCGGCAAGCGCTTCCTCTTGCTGCTCGACAGACAATAAAGACAATCGGCCGGTAAACGTTTTGGCAATGCCCTGTGGTGGCTCTCTATCTTCATCGGTGGTAACAGAGATATTTAATAGTGAGGCAAGATTGCGATTTTCTACCAAGTAGTTATTGACAATTTTATCACCGTATTTATTCAGGATATTGGGAGCCTTGATAGACACGTCACTGTCAGAATTTGCGGACGTTTGCGCATTCAGGCTTAACAGTTTTTGTGCCAAAATGGCAAACGGTCTTTTTTCGGCGGGTAGGTCCAGAGCCATCAGGGTAAATTCTGGTATTGCTACCTGCCCGGTTCGGTTTATCCTGCCCAACATTTGCATAACGGTGTTAATATCAAGACTGGCTTGCATCACCAGCATATGACGTGGGTCTTGGTTATTGAATTTTTCACTGGCATGGATACTTAACCCGGTTGATCCTGCCTGATTCAGGACAATAGCAGTCAGCTTACCACTGTTAAAATTATCAACCGTGGTACGACGCTGTTTTTTCTCGTTAGCGGAACGTTTGCCGATCCTTGGAACATCGCCTGAGTAGTCAATAATGGTTTTTCGCCCGGTGATTTCTCCTGTTTCTATGCCATTATCCAACAACTTCTGTTTAATGTAATCAATGGGGGATACCGGCAAATCAGAAAGGCCCAGTGATCGAATGATCTGTTCAGCATTTTCATAAGCCTGTCTGGATATGCCGTCCAGTTCATCAAGCTCTATTTGTATCGGCTCACTGTCGCCGGCGGTATCTTTTAAAGAGATTCTGCGGGTACGTTCCAGGGCGACCAGCAAAATATCACGATAGTCGAACGGGAAAGGATCACCGGGTTTAAGATCGTGCTTCTCAATCATCTTGTTAATGAAAGATTCCATGGTATTGTCAGTCGCAATAACCGGCTTTTTCCCATCCTGTACCAGCTGTAATGATTTTTCAATGACGCCATCGGCTTTCATGGCCATCAGAATCTGGCTGATATAGTTGTGCACAATGGACGTAAAGCTCTGATGATCAACCGATGCAGCGGCCATATTACCTGCCGCCCTGACTCTCATGCCCAAACTTTCAGCATTTTCCTTGGCCCACTCAACAAAGTATTCTTTAAAGATCAAATCGGCATCGACAACGGCTCTTAGCCCCTCAGTCACTTTATCAAACAGTTGCCGGTGGGCCTCACCATCGGCGTAGTTTACCTGAGTTTTGATTTCAATGCCTTCAAAAGACCGCTCCCGCCTGAACAGCTGTCCAGACTCGGCTAGCATGGAACTGATCACCGTTTGCAGCGGTAAACCTCCGGTTTCAACGGCTTCGATTAATTCAGAGAAGTTATCAACGGCATCAATCAGGTCCGTTCTGAAGTAAATTGCCATATTGTCAGGTCGTTTGGCGTAGGTTGCTGACAAGTAGGTTACGCTGGCATTTTGCAACACGTCAGCGAAAAATCCGGCAGTGGTTTTGCGTTTGCCTCCACCTTTGACCCGCGCAGTAAAGTCTCCGGCGGCGTTGTGTGACTCATCCAGTACGAAAAAGGCTTTGTCACCCAGGGCTTCAATCAGTCGTCGTTGAATATTGTTATCTTTAATTTGTGAGTAGGTCATAAACAGGGCGTTGCGATCAGCCGGCAATTTTCCGGTCTCGATGATTTCAAGGATAGTATCTCTGTGCTCATCAATTTTTACCCCGTCTACGGTCCTGCTTTGTTTGTTGGCAAATAGGTCAGGCAGGGAATTACCATCCTCATCCATCTGCTTGACAACGGCCTCCCGGTTTAAAATAAATGGCCTGATATGGTGGGTATCAATGTCTTTCAGGTCATTGTACATATCAGTAAACAGGTTCGGCTTGACGGTAACAAAAATAGGGATTTTTCCAATGCGTTCGGCATAGCGGATAATCCCGGCGGCTTGCCGGCCTTTGCCAACGCCTGTCTGGTCAGCAATAATGATGCCCTTGTTGCGTTTTTCGTGATTGTAGATGGCGGCGGCAATGGCGTCTATTTGCAGGCCCATGAACACGTCCAGCACATCATCAACGGAATTGTAACCCAGTTTTTTCATTACATACTGGTCAACATTGCCTATCTCAGCGACCATATTTTCCAGCGCCTGAATTATTCTGCTGGCCATGGTTTTGGGCGTCAATACTGCATCATTACTGCCGTTGCTAGCAGGGCTGTAGTTATCCTGAAATTCACTGGAACTTAATTTTGGTTGGCCAGTATTTCCAGCACGTCGATCAGGCTCTGTTCCTTGCTCAGTTGTGTTATGTTGTCGTCCTTTATTCCGTGGTTCGGGTAGTCGATCTTGCTCAGTAGCGTTATTGCCTGCTGGCTGTTTAGCAGGCTGTCCGGTATGTCCTCCACTTGTGTCACGGTCAGTCCCTGCACGATCGACAGTTGATCCAGTGTTTGCGTTTCTCCTTGATCCAGAACGGCGTGGGCGATCAGGTCTTGTAATTTGATCCAGAGTAGGTCTATCAACGTCTGTTGGCTCAGGACTTCCAGTTTCGTTTTCACGCTCAGAAAAGCTTTCTCGCTCTTGCTGAGATTGCCGTAAGGTATCCATAACTGACTGGTAGTGGTCATAAATAGCATTCCAGTTATCTAGTCGTTTGATAGTACCACTGCGCGGCGACAAGGTATTGCTTCGTTTGCGCCCATCAATGGTAATAATCCTGACTGGCCAGCCTGCCCCCTGCCGTTTATAGAGGCTTCCGTCTGCTTCAAAATGGTCAACCACGTTGTAGCGCGAGTAAAGCCAGTTAAAAAAGATTCGGTCAGATTCACCAATGATTCCGGGTTTCCTGACATCGTTTGCACCAATGATGATGACGGCGCGGCCATCGTCTTTCATGCTTTCCAGTGCTTTGGCTGGAATCAGGTAATCCAGTTTTTTCAGGTTGTAGCCATCAAACTTGACAACACTTTTTAACGGACCAAACGGAGGATTAGTAATAACAGCATCAAATTGTTGGTCAGGAACAAAATTCAGAGCGTCGTGTTGCGTTGTTTGATAGCCAAGCTGTTTCAGATTGTTTACACGATCATCGTTGATTTCGTTGGTGGTGCCGTTGTCAACACTGGTGCCGATCAGAAGCATACCGTTACCAGAAGTTGGATCATAAGCGGTAGACTGCTGAGTAATGCCGGCCAGCTGACTGGCAATGAATGCCATTGGTGCCGGCGTGGAGTAAGCCTGATTTTTCATGCTGGTTGACGACCTGGTATCGAGCACAGGCATATTGTTATATTGCCTGACCAGTTCATCATAGATGGATTGCTCATCAAGACCGGAGGACACGGTATCCCTAGCCATCATTACTGTGGCCAGTTCCATTGCCTCTTGCGCCTCTTTCATCATTGGCTCAGTGACGTGATTGGTTGTAATGTCAGCTCTGTCAGCAATGAATTTTTTCAGCCGGGTGTTGTTATTGATTGTTTCCCCGGTTTTTAAATACTGGTAAATATCTTGTGCCAATGTTGTTGGGTCAGCCTGTGGCGGCAGGTTGGTTTCTTCTTTAATGGTTTCAGTGACAGGGTCCGGTTCTTCTTCAAAAAGGGATTCCAGATCAAAGGCCCGGACAGAATCTTCACTATCCATCTGTGCGTACTGATCATCCGTCGCATTTTGCTTGGTGGCAGCGTAAATAGATTTTAGGTGCGGCAGGACTATATCAACATCAACGCCCTCGTCATCAAGACCGTAGAGCATATTGTCTGCCCAATCTCGGAATGTAAGATACCCCTTTTGCACGTAAACAGAACCCATCCTGACGGCAATGGGGAATATTTTTTCCAGTGCATAGCCAATGTTGCTGCTTGGTGCTGAACCCAGTGATTTGAACGCATTGGCCAATTCTTTGTTCAGCTTTTTTTCTTCGTCGGTAAGCTCTGCCCGTCGCGCATTACGTTTCAGTCGTCGTTTTTTTACCTCAGTTACTGGCGGCTCTGGCTCAGGTGCTGGCTCAGGTGCTGGCTCTGGTGCTGGTGCCAAGTCCTGATCAGGCTGAAAATCCCTGATAGCTGGGTTATTCTCAGACTCTAGCTGTATTTCTCTGGCAATATATGACAGGTTAAGTTTTTGGTGATGTTGCTCAAAGTAAATATCAGGCAGTATCTTTCTCAGGCCGGCAAACATAGTGTCGTCAAGGTCACGATACGGAATTTTGTTGTCCCATACGTCAACGTCCAGTTGTTTAAGCAATTTGGCTTTAATCTGTACTGGTATTTTGCTGACCAGTGCAAGATGTTCCTGAATTTTCTGGTGTAAACCCTCTGCATCCATGCTACCCATAAGACCAATTCGGCGGCCAATTGCAGCAAGACCGTATTCCTGGCTTTCTCCAATGGCTTTCAGGTTCTCAACAGTCAGCGTGGAAAGATCACCTTCAACATTGCTGAACTCCATCGGATCAAAAACAGGTCCGGGCAACCGGTTGTTTTTGATTTTCTCATTAAGAATGTTTTTACCGCCACTTTCAGCCGGCGTGGCTATGGTTTCTTCTCTGGCAGTATCAGCCTTTCCTTTTTTGGTTTTCCCCGGTTTGCCTGCCTGACTGCCTGGTGAAACAGGTCGTCCAGTGTCCGGTATGGTCGGTTTTTCTTCGATTTTTTCATTGTTTGCTTGCTCCCTTGCAAGAATGCTATCTAGATCAGACGGTGTAAACCCTCCCAGCATATCATTCTGACTGTGCTCGCGCATTCTTAATTCATTGTTAATGGCATTGGCAAGGCTGGTCAACATATCGGCCATCGCCGCCTTTTTGCGCGAATTGGCATCAATAAACCGGGTTAGCCGTTCCGTCATCGGGTGCCAAGGATTGAGCATACTTTGCTGTGACAGGGCTTCAGCAACGCTCTGGTTCTCGCGTCGTGCTTGCTGAATAATCTCGATGGATTCGACCAGCGGTGTAACAATGTCCAGATCCTGCAAGCCACCATAGTGGGCGCGCACCTTGGCAAAGGTTCCAGCGGCCTGGTTCAAGGCATTAATAATATTAGCCATACCAGCGCGGTCATCTGGTGACAGTTCGGCAAAAATAGCGGTCAGCCGGTCATTGCCGTAAGCCTTGTGAAAGACAGCTGAAAGAACCCGTTTTGCCATGGCCTCCGACCAGACTGGATCACCGGCCTGATTAGTGGTTCGCAAAACATTGGTATTTCCAGTAATGCGTTTAAAAAAGGTGTTCAGGAATGGATAATTGTTTTTTATCAGCACATTGCCGTTATTGCCCGGATTAAAAAGATCCATGTCCTGCGGTTCAATCCGGCCAGCGTCAACCTTGGCTTGCTCAGTAGGCGACAGGCCCATAATATCCTGGGGATTGTTGGCATCCTCAAGATATTTTTTCAGGGTTTTTTCATCCATGGTGCCCAGTCTGACCCGGATCAGGACTGGATTTTTCATGGTATCCAACCGACTGGCATCTATGCCCAAATCTTTAGCCTTGCTGCGTAGGTAATCCTGATAAACTTTGACCAGATCCGGCCGGCTGCGATAGATTTTTCGCAAGATATTAATCCGGCCGTTCCCGGATTCGACCTGTTTGTCTGTGTTGATAATGGGGGCACCATCACCGGCTTTCGGACTATGTTCCAACATGGCCGGGTTAAACTCAGCCATAATTACATTTTGCTGTTCCTGTGTACTGACTTTGCTACGGTCCCTCGGTTGCATGTTCTGTGGATAATCCGGGTTAATCTTGCCCGATGGCGAATGGCTGGTGATCAGGTCGTCTGCCTCGGCCAGTACAAAGCGGGTATCAAACTGGATTTTACCAATGCCGGTACGGCTGATCTTGCCGTCAGTAACCGGCACTCCGGCCTGATCCATAATGATATTCATCAGATCCTGATTATTGGCAGTCGGGTTATTCCGGGCGATGGCTTCCAGCCGGTTCATGCCTTCCTCGCCACCAAAGTAATGCCTGATAATTTTGGCTTGCTCAGTGGTTATTGGTCCCCTAGTTTGCAGTCTGAAATAACTGTCTCCCACTTGCTGAAAAGCACTGTCACGGTGATTGCGCAATTCTTCAGCATTCGCATCACCATCATTGCTGGCAAGCCATGGCCGTTGTGGCGGTAACAGATCACTCTGGCCATAAGCATTGGCCACATCGGCACCAGCATTACTGCCAGTCAGAGTAAAATTCTCAACGTCACTATCAGCCTGTGCTTTGTCACGTTCGGCTTTTTCTTTCTGGCTTTCTTCTTCCTGCCTGGCCTGCTGATCTGCGGCTTGCTGTGCAAGCTCCTGTTCCGTATAGCTGCTAAGTTCGAGATCCGGGGATTCTGAACCAGGTGTTTCCAAAATGGAAATACCCTTTTCCATCTTGTCTTTCACAGCTTTTATCAGGTTATTCTTGGCTTTAATATACTCAGAATCTTCATAGCTTCTTTCAACAATTTTCCTGACTTCTTCTTCTGTCAAACCAGAATCAAATGCCTTGCCAACGGCCCCTGAAATTTCTGGAAAATCCGAAATTAATCTTTCTTTGGGGTCAAGGTCAGCATAATTGTTGGCCATGAAAAAGGCATAAGCAAACCCTTCCGGGGTTTTTGATCGGGCGTTTTTGGTTTTAAGGCTTTTTCCGCCATACTTTTGATGAATCTTGCTGCCTTCGCTTGGATTGACATTGGCCAGTGGCAAGTTAGGGTCAAACTTTCCGTACAGTAATGTTTTCTTGGTGTACGGATTGCCAAAATGGTGTGGATCAAATGTCAGCCGAGCGTTTGGAATGTTAGTCAGTTTCTTGATTCTGCCTACAGGGTTTTCCAGTGCCCAAAATTTTGGACGGAAAAATTCAATGGTGCGCATTGTCTGGAAAACCAGTTCCTTACTGGCTTCTGTGCGACCATCCTTATCTTTGGCGGCAAAGTGTCTTGCGCCGCTATTAGCAAAGTCTGTGCAGGGGCAGGCGGCAAGAATACCATAAACGTCACCAATGTCGTAATTATCAATAAAGTACTGAGCATTGAAATCCATAACATCCTGACCATTTTGAATGTCAAACTGGATAACATTGTATCCGGCTTCTTTCCATGGCCGACTCCATGAACCTGAATAATCAAAAAAACTTAGGATTGTTTTTTTAGAATTTTCTTTTTTAGTGTCATGATCTTGTGATTGATTATAAGCGTTATTCTTCCATTCCTGAATAATGTTATCAGCTTCTTCATTGCTGATATAGTCTTTACCTTTTACCCGTTGACCAGTAATAACTTTGGCGTCTGGTTCAGCTAACAGCGAATGCCATTCCATAGTGACCTCACCGAAATCTTCAGCGGTCATAGTCAATGGTAATATACTGTCGTCAATACTGTCTACATCCTGATAAGTAGGCTTTTGTTCATCTCGTGGATAAACAGTGTTTACATCCAATGCTTTACCGGGTTCCACATTCGCGTGTTCAGGTGCGTTAGATGCTGGTGCAGCCGGGGCTTGCTCCTCCCAGTGATCAATAATTTTCTTAACGTGGTCAAGGCCGGAATTGTCAGTGGCTTCATCGGCCTGTATAGATTTCTTGATTTTCTTTACACTTTCTCCAGACGTGTTTAGATTTTCGGGTTTTCTATGCACGTCAGGTAATTCATCAATTGTTTCTTGTCTGGATTGTCTAGCCCTGGTGTCATCACTGGCTTTTTTTTCACGTCTTTTGCGTTTCTGATAATCTTCCTGTTGCTGACGTTGTGCGGCCTTTGCTGACTCCTCTTTAGCAACCTCCCTGTCAGCTTTTTCCAACTCCCTTTTTTGTTCCTCTGCCCTAGCCCGGCGTCGCGCCGCTGTTTCTTCTTTAATCCGTTTTCGCGTAGCGGCCTCTTTTAATAATTGGCTGGCCAGATCCGGGCCTTTTTTGGGTGCTTTTTCTACTGGCGGAGCAATCTTGCCGGGTTTTATCCAGCGAACAAAGGCAACCATCTGATTGTGATCCGGCTCACCACGAACAAACTCGACGCGACGTGTGTCCGGGTAATTGTATCCAGTGGTTTGCGTGTTTTTCTGCTCAATATTTTTTATCAGTTGTTCCAACGCTATGGTTTGATCATCACGCTGTCCAGCTGGCAGGGATTTTTTTATCTCATTGAGATAGTTTTTCCAGTAGTTGCCAATAGTGTTGGCTGGTCCTTCCAGCCACTGACGAAATGCTTTTAGCTCTCTCGCCGTAACCTGACCGTCCTCTATAACAAGAACATTGTCCCCGTAGTGCAAAGTAAGATCACGCTGTTCGCTTAATGCAGCAACCACTTTTTTTGCTTTTTTGACCAACTCCCCGCTGATTGAATCCTGAGCACCTTCATAGCGGCGACCAATGTTGGCTATCATTCGTGCGGCAGTATTAGACAGGTTTTTTCGACGTTCTTCACTTTTCGGAACCCGTTTGGCAATAGCCTGATAAAACCGGTTAAACTCTTTCAAATCTGACTTGCCGTAGCTGATCGCTAGCGTGTTGCCGTCAACGGTGTAGGTATAGCTGCCACCAGTGCTGATTGCGTCGATAGGACCACGTAACTGCTTGGCAACATTCCGGTTTTCAGGTTTGTCACTGTCGTTCAATCGTCTGGCCAGATCAGCAAGGGCTTTTCTTTGCTGCTGTTTTCCTGATAATCCTGGGGCTGCGGTGTCCGGTAAAGTTCGTTCATCAGTTGCAGCCGGCGCTTGCTGACCTTGCTTGACAGAACCTTTTTCTGTTTCCTGCTGTACCATGTCTTGTTCTGAACTGGCCTGTTGCTCATAGTCTCTCTCCATCTGTTCAAATTGCTTTTGCCGACGATGGGCACCTAGCAATTGCTTGGCATTACCCATTATTTTTTCAGCACGTTCACGGCGATCAAGCTCTTGTTTTTCTTCCTCTATTTCCTCTTTCGTGGGTATTGTGGCCATAGCCTCCTGATAGGCTTCATCACGCAACATAGCTTGCATTCCAAGCTGTAACTCAGGCGGCAATTCATCTATAAACGATGGTTGTGGTTGCTGACCGGGCACTGACGTTGAGAAATTACCGCCGGGCTGCTGTTGTTCTTGCCGGCGAATAAGTTCACGTTCAGCCTGTTTCTGTTCTTCGTCAGTGCCGATGGTTTTATCAATCCACTGGTAAAACTCGTCACGATTTTGAAAGTAATGCTGTTTGTCCCGGTTGTAATCCAGTGCATGTAGCCGTTTTAGAACAGCACGATTTTTTTCCAAAGCCCTTTCCAAATATTGCACATCATTGGCACTGGCCCCGGCGCGACCAGCCCGGCGAAGTTTTTGTTCAAGCTGACTGATACCGGTACTAAGCTCCATAATCTTGTCGTCAATATCCGTATCTACCCAGCTGGCTTCGGATTCAGCACTATCCGATTCCTCAGAAGTCGTTTGCTGCTGCTCTTTGGCCTGCTCTTTGACGGCCTGGGCATCAGCTGTTTCTCTGTGCAATTTTTCCCGTTGTGTTTCCAGTTCCACCCGGTCCTCAGCCGACAAATCACTTTGTAATTGTTGCTCAATACGTGCCAAGGCTTCCTGCTTGCTGTTGGCTACTGCCGTTGCCTTGTCAATCGTTACCTCTTTATCAGCACCACGATACAACGATCCCGGCGCGGCCATGGTGGCCCCCGTCACACCACCAATAAGCGCACCTGTCGCACTGGCAGCCATGACGTTATCCATTGGCTTAACCGGCAATCCTTCCCGGCCAACGGCCAGATTGCTGATCAGCTGCTGACCGCCTTCCTCAACGCCCTCTTGCAAACTCTCACCAGCAAAACCGGCGGCAGTTCCTCGACCAAGGGCACCCATCCGTGTCTTGGCACCACTGGCCAGCTTGCCTTTAATTGCCTTATCAAGGAATTTGCCATAATAGCCACCACTGGCAACGCCCAGTAATACCCCACCCCCTGTTGCACTGGCGGCAGCATCATTAGCCAATGCTTCCCTTGCTTGCTGTGAAGTCATCTGTTGCACGTATTCTTGATACTTTGGCGATGCCTGCAACTCACCTTCCGTGGCCTGCATGACTGTTTCATATGCCTGGTTGCCGCTACTGCCACCAATCATGGCCCCCATAACACCCGTTTGTGCTGCAAACTTTTGGGCATCCAGTCGCTTTTGCAAATTATTGGCCATGGCCAATGCTTTATTGGCCCGACTGGCATTGTTGGCTTTTACCGCCGCTTTCTGCACTTTCATGGCCCGGTTAAGTGCCGTTGACGAACGACTTAACAGACCAACTGAACCACCCGTTGCGAGCATGGGAACAGTACTGCCAAGACCACCAACACCGTGTAATGCCAGACCGTACAATGACGAACCTTCTTTAAACGACGGTCCCTGCCCATCTTCCCATTCGATTCCAAAATTGTTGTATGCCTGTATGGCACTTGGGCTAGCACTACTGCGCCAGTCCTCGGCTTTATTCCTGATACCTTGTGAGACAACATTAGGTGATCCCAATGTCGGCACACTAGCAATGTCCGCAATAGCGTCAGCTGTACCAGCCTTAAAATACTGGAAAACATCATTCAGTGTACTGCTGTTCGGATCTCCGTCAGGTGCCGTCCACTTGTTAAACCGCCTTAATGCTTCTTCTGCATTAAACCGGCCTACTTTTGGCGCAACATGTTTACGGAAAACATCAAGGCGCATTTGCTCGCGTTCAACATCAGAATCGGCCTGTAAAAATTCATCACTGGCCTGTACCGCCTCCCACTCCTGTTGCCACTGTGGAACTTTAGGTTGACTTTGGCTGACGGTTTTGGCGGTTGCCTGTTGTGAAGTAGGCATTAGAAATCTACTCCCATTCTAAAATTTTCCATATAAGCTGCATTGCGCTTTCTTCTTTCGTTAAAACGAGAAAAAGCCTCTGCATTTCGCTGTTTTGCCAAATCTTTTTGCTGTTTTGTTAGCTGGTAGTAATTATTGACGCCATAAGGCTGAGATGTTCCCGATGGATTAACGTTTTTTGGCTTTGGTTTTGTCTCTTTTTGGGGTTTTTCCTCTTTTTGGGGTTTTGATTCATCCTTGGAATTTATGTCTTTTGCTTGCTTTGAATCTGCATCAGGATCAGAAATAACAGTATCAAGCGAATTGTCATCGCTTAGGGTTGAATCATGCGTAGTTTTGGCAAAATACTGATCTACTTCAGTTCGGCCGCCACCGTAGTTGACTATCTCCCTGACCTCCGTTTGACCGTTCGGTAATATCCGATGAAAGTCGTACACTTCCAGTTCTTTGGACGGATCATCTGGATAATCGGGGTTCGGTATGATTCGAGTCCCCCGACTTTTCCAGCCTTCCTCGGCACCAAGACCGGATCCTGAGCCGGATCCTGAGCCGGATCCGTCAACATCAACTTTGCCAAGACTGCGCGTTTTACCTGTGCTTTCATCTTGCAATATATGGCCATTGTAAAGATATTTTTCACCATACACAGTTTTGGCTTCTGGCAAGGTACCACCCTGTCTCAGTATTTCCGCTTCCAGCGCCCTGGCAGGTCCACTGCCAGCTTGACTTGACATAAATTCGTTAAAAGCCTGCATGGACATACCCATGGACGGACCACCATTTTCACGATTCTGACTGTAGTCACCTGTACGCAACAGTTTTTTGGTTTTCGTGTCATACACATTAACCACCGGAACAACAAACGATTCCCCGGCATCATTTTTGACAAACCGAATATCACCAAGTTCTGAATACTCAGTCGGGTTGTTGTTATCCATAACCTGTGCCATGCCCGGCACCTGATTAATTGACTTGATCAGGGCATCACCAACGGCTTTTTTCCCCGTCGAGTTTAAATTCTGATAGGCATGATATGACGCATTCAGTGAGCGCAAATTCTGTTCCCGATTACGCTCCTGTTCTGCCAGTGCACGATCTTCTTCAATCAACCCTTTTTGCCACTGCACATGCTCACGCCGGGCCTTGCTGTCAATCATGGTGTTCATTGCACCCATGCCGCCGAGAAAGCCATTTAAAAAAGCGTTACTGGCTGTCATGATCTTTCTCCTGTCGCTTTGCCCTACGACAACAACATGCCAGCCATGCCGGCAATGCCGCCTAGTGTCTGCCAGCCACTTGATTGATGCTGACCGTAAATTTGCTGATTCTGATTGTTCCTTGCCGCCTCCATAGCCGCCGCCTGATTAAACCCGGAAATGCCCAGCTGCTGAACACCACGGCCAAGACTGACCATACCGCCTTGCTGCTGTTCCAGCCGGCTGATTGAACTATCACGAGCCATATTGCGCGCCGAAATAACCGCACCCTGCCCGGCCATGGCATCGCTACGCTCCATTGCCTCTTGCTGATCCTTATCCATCTGTGTGCCATAGCTGGCCATATTGCGTTCAGCCATATCTTTTGTAGCATCGTAACTGGCCTTTGCTTCCTTGCCGGATTCATACACATTTCGTCGTATAACATTGTCCCGATTCATTATTTCATTAACCAATCCCTCCTCGATGGGTTTAAACCGGCTTCCCCAGTCAGCCTCTAATTGACGCATTAACGCAATCTGCCTGTCCTGCGCGTAAGTGTCCACCGGGGGGCTGTCAGATCCACCACACATAACTACTCTCCAATACCTGAAGGTATGTTTTCATAGAACATGCGAATTACGGGTAACGCCATTTTTGGCCGCAAAATGACACTTTTGGTAATGTCATCGGGTTTTGGTAAACAGCGAATGGCTATAACTGAACCGTCTGGTCGTTGGTAAAGGATTACGTCCAGATTGTTGCTCTTGCAGTTGTCTATTGCCGTTCTCATGGTGTTGCTGTCCATCCCTTTCACCAAGTGCGAACAACCAGCCAAGAAAAAAAAAGTGCCCAGCGTAAAGACAATACCGAAAATGATGCTTAAACGAACAAGCTCTCGTTTGTGTCCGGGTTCCACAGTTGAATCCTCTCGCAATTTCGCACGTCAAAATGAAACCAGCTGACCCCATCTTCAATAAAAGTGATGTAAGGAAACAATGACCGGGAGGCAATAACACTTTTTCTTACTGCTTCTGCCGTGTGGTTTTTGAATGAACAATCGGCCGCACGACCAAAGCTGTGCTGTGAGAAAGGTTTGTAATGATGACAGTCTTGAGTACGCAAGCAACGTTCAGTCAACTGGCCACCAAACACCCA
The DNA here is from genome assembly GCA_027942505.1 of Endozoicomonas sp. Classification (GTDB taxonomy): domain Bacteria; phylum Pseudomonadota; class Gammaproteobacteria; order Pseudomonadales; family Endozoicomonadaceae; genus Endozoicomonas. The sequence goes on from JAQFVO010001430.1 coordinate 18,171, forward strand.
ATCGTTGACGGTGCAAGGCCCGAATGCCTTTCTTAACTGATCAAGGGTTCTTACTAATCGTTCGTCCAGTGCCGTTATGGCCAACTCGCCACGTTCGGAAAATACATCAGGTGGCACCAGTTCTTGAATCTGAAAGTGTGCCGGTATGTACACCCTAATCCCCTTGTTGTTGCGTGGTTTTCTTCGGTCGATACTTGTCGTAAGCATATCCGGCGGCAAGACCGCCAACAGTGCCCAATGCGCCCCATTTGGCATTATTACCCATCTGCTGCGCCGCTTTTTGCGCGGCAATCTGACCGGCCTGTTGCTGAGCAATACTGGATGTCATCTGCATGGCCTGTGCCGGGTTATTCCTGCCAGTTGATGCCAGATTAAGTCGCCCCTGTGCTGACAGATCCTCACTGCTTTGCAGTCCGGCCATGGCTCCCATAGCTCCGGCGGTACCTTGCTGCTGTTCTGTGCCAATGGCTTGCATCATCAGATTGCCAGTACCCGGATTAACCCCGGCACCCGCCCGGACCCCGGCCGGCGTTTGCATCCGGGCTGCATTGACACTTTTATCCATGCTGCCCTGCTTGAACACGCCCGAACGATAGCGGTCAATATCCGCCATTTGCTGATATTCCAGAGGCACATAAAGCTCGTTGTAGTGTGCCAGTTGACGATCCGACATATCAATCAGTTCGCGCTCAAATTCGTTTTGCTCAACGTAGTCTGGATCACCGCCGCACATAGAACTTACCCCTTAACATCGCCGGATATTTCCTGCACGTATTCTGAAAAACTTTCATTGTCCCGGTAAATGGCCCGGCGGATCTCAATAGCAACCTGGTGACGGTGTGCAGGACCGCCAACCAGACCACACATGAACACCAACAGTTCAGTGGTCACACTGCGTAAGATGTAACTGACGTGATAATCGGTATGATTGCTGTTTGGGCTGCGCTCAAGCTGGTTTGCCTCCATCCACGTATAGATGCAGTGCTCAACCAGTGGTAACAGTTCATTGCAGTGGTATTGAAAAAACCGGTTTTTGGGAATATCTACCAAGGCAAAGCGCATCATCCTGTTAACGGCATGATCTGGCACGATGCCCCGGTCCCGGTCAATCAGGTCATCCCATACCTGAGAAACCTCGAACCACATATTGATCAGGCAAATAGCCGGTTCATTGCCCAGTAGCCACTGACTGACAAGCTGTTTTTCAAGTTCAGTATTCATAAGTGTATTGCCAGTCGTCCGTAACAGAGACTAACGGTTTTTTCTGAAAAAAAAGGAATATATTAGGTCCATAGTCAAATGGCTTAGTTGTCACATAATCTGGATTCAGTTTTTTAACCATATCTGACGAAATTTTTTTATTACCAAAATTATCAAATCCACTCAGGGATTTAGCAGGATAAAATAACGACCATGATTGGAAATCTTCTGTTGTAAAAAAATTCACATAGTTAACGCCGTAAACGCCATATCCCGTTAAAAACCCAATCATTATAAGTTCTATTTGCCAGAAAAAAACCAAACACTTGATTCTGTTAAAATCTTCACAAGTCTCACAGTCAACACCAACCAGTTCAGACATTTTTAACGCTAATTCTTTATATTCATTTTTTGATTTATTAAACCTTTTGCTCATTTTGGCAAACAAATCATCAAGACTTTCAGGTTTAAAAGTTCGTAAATCACTATCATGTATTAACATATCCATGCCAATACCCGACAGTAACAAACCATCAGAATATGATTTTTCACACAATTTATTAACAAACTCAAAATTGTATTTACAAAGCACTGTTTTACATGCTGTTGGATTTACCTTAAAAGCATCAATGGAAATCAATAAAACAAGTTGATCTTTTGTTATACCTGCCTGTTCAAGTAACGCCAGAACTAAAGAGCTATCAATACCTCCTGACCACAAAAGATATATAGTTTTCCTAATATCAATTAACTCTTTTGCTCTCTGGTAACACAATGTTTCAAAATCCAGCTTTTTTCCATCCGGTATCTTTTGCAAAACTTTTATCTTTTCTTTATGACCAAAATAACCAGTTCGATCAAAGCATACTGTCTCAATAAAAAATTCAGCGTAATCACTAAATAGATTGTTATCGTATATTAGCACGCAAAGCCTCACGTTCAATCATGGTTAGCCTTACGTCATCAGGCAGTATCCAGACGCCGGCATCGTGCATGGCCAACAGCTGACGCTCTATATTTCTTAGTGCCTGCCAGTCAGACTCATTCAGCTGGATCATATCTGAATTGTCCAGCTCAGGATACCCATACTCTTGCAAGGCTTCACGCTCGGTTAAATGCACAACATAAACATTTGGATAGCGTTGTTTTGCCTCAAGACTGGTAATTTTATTATCAATGACAAACAGCGTATCTATAGGTATTGTTAATAGAATACTTCCGTAAGATATTTGATAGTCGTTTAAATCTTCATCAGGATTATTTTCTATTCCATCCCTAATGCGTTTACACAAAATAATGGCTGGTACATCAGGACCAAAAATAAATAGCCTTGTCCCATAAAAGTTATTTGGATGAAAAGATTTTATTTCTGATACTTTCATGTTGACGTGTCTTGAATGTTAAATACAACCGAACGATTACAAGTGTATTTGATTTTGTAATAATTACCTCTGTAGTTAATAGTCCATTTGTTAATTGTTATTTTAAAGCCAGTACCTAATGTATAGTTATAACTGTGACAAATTTTATCACCCTCGCCAGCACTAGTACAACATTTTCCACTAAAAGTCTGCTTTGCAATTTCATAGTAACCTTGACTGAAATGCTCATTCTGTACTAATACATTGATAGGAATTGATAAGTTGGCTAACAAAGTTTCTTGATTATTTTTTTTTACAGCATAAATTGAAACAATTACTGTAAAATTTGGATTTTCGTATTTTGGAGTTGCAAAATAACACCATACTCTGCAATCCGTTTTTCCTTCTAAAACAATAACCGGCTGAATAACATAAGGCTTGTAGCGATTAAAATTATTCCAGACTTCCTCTCGTTTTTGTCCATCACCCCAGTGCCCCCAGCCATCATCAGTATAATCAGCCGATACCATGTTAAAATAAACCTGTGTATTATTTTCAAATGGCGGCGTTGCTGCGCTAACAGTTTTCCCAGCTAAACATAAAAAACGTCGTGTATTTGGTCCGGTATCCGCTTCTGTCGGTGTTGTCAGAGTAACACCGCTGTCAATCAGCAAGCCACCCTCGATAATTGAACCACGAATAATGGATCCTTCTATTAGACCACGAGCGTACAAATCCATAAACTCAGCATGGCCGTTTTTGTTGATCTGCCAGCCGGCAACGTTGGTTTGAAAATTAATGGACTGAATGTAGTTGCCAATCTTGGCATTGGTGATAGAACCATCACGGATATTTGCTTCAACAAAATCCGCTGTACCACCAATCAGCTTGTCCACGGTCAGATTTTCAATCTTGGCATCACCAATGGTGGCGTCAATGATATAAGCCCCGTCCATGGCCACTCTTGGCGGCGTTGTGGTGGTATCAATGGCAAAAGCCATTCGTTCCACTGACGGATCAGTGCCCTTTACTCCAAACAAATCAACGGTGAATACCTGGGTTTTCAGGTCATCAGTATCAAACTTGCCGGAAATCTGGTCCAGTACCCAAGCCGGATCCTCGCCAGCCTGCCCCGGCGTACCGGCCGTCTGGTTCCATGGCCCGATAATAATATCTGTGGACAGTTGTTTAACAAATCGTGCCCAGTAGTAGTACAACGTTTTATCACTGCCCACCACGTCTTGATAAATGGTGCCGATGCCGGAACCATGCAATATCGCTGTGCCCACATCGTCTACAGCACTGCGATGAATCTCGATGCGATAGTTGTAATCAAGGTTTGGATTGTCCCAGGTAATATAAATGGCGGTCAAACCACCATCAGCCGACAGATTTACTGGTGCCGGCGGCGGGGTACGATCTTCTTCCGGGACCATACCGCCACCACTGTCAGGATTAACAATATGACCGCCACCACTGCCACCAGTGCTAACAACGATGCCCTGATCCTCAAGATCAAGCCACGTCAGGAACTTGCCTGACTTGTCTTTTGACTGGCCAAGACCGGTACGCAACACTTGTGTCAGCTGTGCTTGCCATTGTTGTTGTGCACGATTGCCCGTTGCCGTGACGGGGGGATCCATCAGGCCCGGTTGCGTATGTTTTGGTTTTTGTGCCATATCAGGTCAGTTCGAAAGGGAACTCAGCAATGGAAATACTACGCACAAGATCCGTTCCCTCCATTTCCACTTGCACATAGCGGTTACTGTAACCGGACGGCAACCGGTACTCACGGTCATCCAGTATTGTGACTTCAGACTTGACCACATCGTCAATGATCAGCCTGAATATCAGTTGCTCATAACTGTCAGCC
>JAQFVO010001436.1 GCA_027942505.1 Endozoicomonas sp.
TTCACCTCCCTGTGAGGCGAATCTTGTACAATCCCTGTAGAGGATGACTGCGGAGTCCGCTGAAGTTTCTCAATTGCTACTTCCCTCAAGCTCCCGACTATGCACACTACCCGTCATTCCTGCGAAAGAGGGTGTCGCAAAAGGTCCTCGTTGATCCATTTTTTGCCGCACATCCTCAAGGATGTTGAAAAGAGCTTAGGAAAGTGACCATTAAGAAACGACCACAGACTCCTCTGTCATCCTGTACATGGACTGTACAGGATCCACCTCACAGGGAGGTGAATGCCCGGACAGATGGCTATCCCTGCCAGATGGGTTCCGTACAATCCCTGTACGGAATGACAGCGCAGTGACTTGACCTTTTCGACGCCCACGAAGGAGGCTGTCACAACAGGCCCTGAGCCGATTTAAAGCACATTGCCGGGAACCCTTTTGACAACTGGTGCGTCAAACACGTTTCTAACTTTGCCGTTACCCCTCTACCCCGGTATTCAGATGTGAACAGTTTAAGCGTCAACTCAACACTGCCCTCGCAGTCAGATGCTGATCCGGGCAGAAATATCTGCGACGGCCATAAATCGACTTCTGGCTTGCCTGCGACCGGCGCTGATCAGTCACCAACCGTTGTTGACAGGTCTGATGGTGGGCCAGCCACAAGCAACGGCCCTTCTGAGACAAATGTGTTAACCAGGTCAGCGGCACCTTGTTCATCAAAGGGGCCGCTGACCCGCAAGGGTGTCAAGGGCACCACTGACCCAACGGTGTGTCAGGGTGATTTTGATTACTGGGTTGACCAGTTTCTGCGCATCCCGATGAATGAGTACCTGACAATTGGTGAACATGTTCTGAAAAAAATCGACCAATCATACCAGGAGTGCGTTAAAGACCCGGACGTCAAAGATGACATGCTTGACGTGATAAAAATCAAACACCTCCTGAACCGATTACTCTCGAACTGGCAACTGAAACAGGACAAAGAGCAAACCAGAAAGCAATTAATATCCCTGCATGTTTATGCCCGGGGCAAACTCAGAATGGTTCATTATCTTCAGAACTGGGTCATCATGAAGCATTTTAAAGATGTTCTCCGTGGCGGAAAAATTGATGAAGATCTGAGGAGATCCGTTGCCACTATCATGAATGAAACACTTTACAGTGGGCCAATAGTCCCCATGAGAAGTTCATCCCTGGCATATGTGGATGTTATGTCTCTGGCCACTCTTTATTACGTTGGTGCGCTGCCGGGTTTTGAAGAGGATGCCAATTATGAGAAATGCTTTAGAATATTGATGTTGCATTTCAATGTTGTGGCAGAGAAATATCTCTTTTTTTCCCCTATTAGTTTTACCGCACTTGATTACATGCGCTTCTGCCCGTCTGATTTAACCAGTAAGTTCATTGATCAGAAAAAGATGCTGCCAGACAGCCCAGGCATCAATATCATGATGATATTCATCTCTGTCTACATGAGCAAACGAGACAATCAGTTTCCCCTGTGGCTGGTCCGGGAAAAATTCAATGTCAGCGTCTATAACTTTCTCCGGCTGATCATATCTGATTTCGAAGAAATCCTCACCATCACTACACTGGGGGGGAAAGATTTAAAAACGTTACCTCCCATCAAGGCAAGGCTGTTTTACATGATGGGTCGTTGTGAAAAGTTGGCATTGGGTACCAGGGATGACTGTTCCGGCCTGTTTAATTATTTTCGGGCACAGATGATTCTCATGGACAAAGAGTTACTCCCCAGACGGCGGTATGCCAAAATCGCCTCATTATTCGCCAAAAGTGCAGAGCGCAGTCCCAACCACTGGAGCAGCGCCTACAACCACTATCGCAAGGCCGGCATCTGGGACGCTGCGGCAAATGCTGCTCAACACTATGTTAACTATTGGCAGGACAAGGACCCAACGGTGGCCGAATACTGGAGCGACAAGTTCAGCAGAGAACTGCTGACAGACAGAGCCAGTCAACGTAATCAGCCGTCAAATGAAGCAGGGCAGCAGTACGACATTGATACAATTCTGAACGAATTTGGGGTCGAACCATCACAGCCAAAACCGGTGCAAAAAAAGACCAGGCCAAGGCGAAAAAATATCGCCACTGAGTCGGATAGTGATGTTGGCCAGAATC
>JAQFVO010001441.1 GCA_027942505.1 Endozoicomonas sp.
TTCCGAGATGGAGTATTTTGAGAAAGCACTGGACCTGAAAGAAAAGCCGTTAAAAGAAGCCATCCAGCTGCTTCTGACCAGAGTATCATTTCAACTGACCTGCCCAGAGCGGACGTGGACTTGTGCGGATTATCAACTGGCCAGGAAGTGGTACCAGCAGTTCATCAACCTGTCGTTAAGCGATACGGATACGCACTATGCACCTCCTGAATGGGAAGTCGTGCTATCGCCGCAGTTTTTTCACCGGTTCAGGCACGATATCGCTGACTGGCACACTATCATCGTCAACACCCTGGAGCGGATGGAACACCTGAAGAATCCACGGACATATTTTTATCACACCGGCTACGAGTCACTGAACAGCTTGATTGAGCAAGCGCCTGAATCAATGTTTGATCGTGGTTACATTGACTGGCTCAGCAACTTGTACCGGTGCTCACCCGATTTCTTCAAGACTGTTCTGTTATCTCTGTTGCAAAGGCAGGTCGGGTTCAGTTGGATTGATGACTCGACGAAGGAGCAGGTCACCCGGCTGGCCATGACTTGCCCCCTGAATCCGTCGATGTCAGATTTGCCTTACTGGCAGGGGCAGGACAACAAGCCACTGCCGCGGGCAGCCAGAATGATTCCTCACAGCGAATCTTTGAGTGGCAAACTAGTGCGCCGGCGCATCCACCAACAGCGGCGTTATCATCCTGGCCCCGATTCCAGACTGGTGCCAGAAAAGTTGCTGGCCGGCCAACCGGCTTTTCTTGATCAGCGTGCTGTCAGCTCCTCCAGGGCGATCATTTTTGATTGCACCGGGCTGGAAAAAAAGATGCTGCTGAAAAGAATTGCCACCAGCGCCCGGGCTGGCATCAAGCCCGAAATCATCAAGACCTTAGAACCTGAGATCAATGAAGTTCGCAAGCGCCAGAGCGGTCCGCTTGGCGGCTCTGAGCATGGCAGGAAAGTGGATACCCATGACCCTTATTTTGAATTACCCCTGTGGTTGTACATTTGTGGAGAGTGGGCCCTGTTAAATGTTATTGAGAGCCTGTTTTTTTTCTGGCTGGCTGCTCACCACCGTGGTATCGAAGTACCCGTTTGGCTTTGTCGTGAGTATCTGC
>JAQFVO010000032.1 GCA_027942505.1 Endozoicomonas sp.
GATTGACGTGTACTATCTCCGTTCACCCTGAGCGCCCTTCGGCTCGGCTCAGGATGCGCGGGCGAAGGGTGTTTGCACGATCTGTCATGGGGCGGAGTTTGCGCCCTTCGACAGGATCAGGACGAATGGAGTGCGGAGCCTTATGATAACGACAACCCGTCAAACTCATTGAAACCACTTACTACCCTAAGGCTCAACGCAAGGTCAATTTATCGATCAAGTCACGGGCGAACCGAACCTTTGCTTCAATACTGTCCCACTGCCTTTTGTTCAGTTCGTCAACTGTTGCCAACCAGGTCCCGCCACAGGCAACAACTTGGGGAATTTGCAGATAGTGCGCCAGATTGTCCGGGTTAATCCCGCCCGTTGGTATCAGCTGAACGTCACTATAAGGCCCGGTCAACGATTTCAGCATGGGGACACCACCTGAGGCCTCTGCCGGGAAGAACTTCAATACCTTGCCACCATGATACATCGCCTGCTCAATATCGCTGGGCGAGTTGATCCCGGGTACCATCGGTACACCAGTCTGGCTGGCATGGTTAAAGGTAACCGGGTTAAATCCGGGACTGATCACAAACTCAGCGCCTGCCTGCGTGGCGGCATCCACCTGCTCAGGTGTCAATACCGTGCCGGCCGACAAAATGCACTCGGGATAACGCCGCTTGATACGCTCAATAGCTGCCAGCGATATGTCACTGCGCAGAGTAATTTCCAGGATAGAAAAACCGTGACCCAGCAGAATTTCTGCCAGCGGCTCAGCACATTCGAGCTGTTCAATCTGGATCACCGGCAAAACCCGTTGCTGGCGCAATTGTTCTAATAATGTGGTATCCATGACACTTGTCTCTGATGAGTGTTATTTAAAAAGGTAAAGCCGGCATAAACTCGCGGGCAATAATGGCCCCACGGTGTTGAATAACTTCTGAGGCCAGTTTATGACCTGTCGCTGCCGCAATCTCCGGCGGCTGACCATAAGCTCGACCGGCCAGGTAGCCAGCAGCAAATGAATCCCCCGCTGCCGTGGTATCAACCACCGAATCGACTACCCTGGCCGGAACCGAAACAGTCTGCTTACCAGGCAACGCAATCAGGCAATCCCTGGCGCCACGTTTGAGAACAATTTCACCAATTCCCAGCTGCTGACAACGATTAATAATGGCCTGGCAGTCAGCCTGACCGTAAATAGCCTGATCGTCATCAACGGTGAGCAGGGCGATATCGGTCAGCGCTAACAGCCGGTCATACCACTGCCTTGCGGTTTCTTCCGACTGCCACAGTGCCGGACGATAGTTGTTATCAAAAATAAGGGTTTTATCCCGGTTATTTTCTAAAAAAGTCAGCAATCGATCTCTGGCAGCGTCTGACAAAATTGCAACGCTTATACCTGATAGATATATAACGTCTACTGTCGTTAAATCAGCAAGAACCCGTTCGCTATCTGCAAAGTCGAGCCAATAGCGTGCAGCTGAATCATTGCGCCAGTAGGTGAAGCTACGCTCTCCATCGGCGCTTGTCTCAATCAGGTAGAGACCAGCCTGTTTACCAGGCACCTGGACAATGGCTTGTGTATCGACCTGTTCTTGCTCCAGCGCTGCCCTGATTTTCAGGCTCTGAGAGTCAGTCCCCAGACCGGTGATATACGACACTATAGTTTTTGTTTCCGGCCCCAGATAACGTCGCAGGTAAACGGCAGTATTATATGTGTCACCCGCCACGTTCATCTGGTAGCTGGTACCTGTGTTGGCTAACTCCAACATGGCCTCGCCAATAAAAGCAATACGATGCCAGTTAATCTCTGCTCTGTGCACAGTCAAATATCCTATTGTTATTCAACGCTGTTATGTTGCGCTTCTGTTATGCAGCAGCACCATTAACTTTAATCCAGGGCTGTCCATCACTATCTGTCAGCTTTTCACTATCGATGCCGAAGTAGGTTTTCAGGTTGGCCGTGGTCAAGACCTGCTCCGGTGGGCCATCGGCATGCACCTGGTCACCGGCCAGCAGAATCAGTCGGTCAGACATTTTGGCCGCCATATTGAAATCATGGTAACTGGCAATCACGGTTTCCACCCGGCTCTTGCAGTAGTGCAAAAGGTGCCACATATGACGCACATCCAGGTGGTTACAAGGCTCATCCAGCAATAATACAGCTGGAGCCTGATAAAGTGCCTGGGCTATAAAAACCCGTTGTCGCTCACCGCCGGATAGCTGACTGACCGGCGTATGCAACAGTGACTCAAGCTGGCAAAGGGCAATCAGTTCTTCAACCGAAGGTTGATCAGCACCCTGCTCAGGCCGGTGCGTCATACTGGCCAGTTCAATAGTTTCCCGCACTGTAAGAGGCATATCTCCGGACTGATCCTGCAATAAAATAGCAATCTCCCGGGCCAGGTCCTGCGGTTTGATGCTGTTCAGGCAGCGGCAATGCAAAAGAATCTCGCCACTGGCAGGTTGGTGCAGTCCGGCCAGGGCTTTCAACAACGTCGTTTTACCACTGCCGTTTGGCCCGATCAGGCCGATCTTCTCGCCACGATGCAGGTGCAGACTGATATCCCGCAGCAACGTTCTATTGCCCTGCTTGAGAGTTAACCGATTCAGTTCAATGCACATGGTGCTTCCTCAACAAAGACAGTAGTAACGGCACTGCCAGCATGGCCATGGGAATACCCAGCGGCAGCTCTTCGGGTGCCAGCAAGGTTCGGCACAGGGTATCGACCCACATCAGTAAAAGGGCACCAAGCAGGACGCTGGCTGGTATCAGGTAGCGATGACTGGCACCGAGCAGAAGACGTGCCAGGTGAGGCACCACCAGCCCGACAAAACCAACAGCACCGGCCAGCGCCACCGAACTGGCACTGAGCAGCACAATCACGATGCACCAGAGTGCGCGCTCGAAACGGATATTAACGCCCAGGGTTTTCGCTTTGCCCCAGCCCATCAACAGGGCATCCAGTTTATTTTTCCGCTGCCAGGCTAATAACACTGACGCCCCCAGCACCAACGCCAGGAAAGGCAGCTGATCAAGCCCGACCCCGGCCAGCGAGCCGAGCATCCAGCGCAGGGCTGGGCCGAGTGCTCGCTGGTCACCCAATAACATCACCAGAGTCGTTAATGCCGAGAGCAAAGCGGCTATGGCAACCCCGGCAAGGGTAAGGGTAAGTGGGTTTACCTGACCATTGCGACCGCCGGCACAAAACCAGACCAGGGCAAATGCCAGCAAACCACCGAGAAATGCCGCCAGTGGTAAGGGCAGAAAAGCGACCACCGACCAGCCCAGAATATGCATGATAACCAGCAGACTGGCGCCGTTAGCTACCCCAAGCAAGTAAGGATCTGCCAGCGGATTACGAAACAGCGTTTGCGCCAGGGCGCCGGCCAGTCCCAGAGCACCACCGACCAGGGCAGCGCCCAGCACTCTGGGCAGACGCAACTCAGTAATAATCAAATCACTGATGGTGCCCTGCTCTCGGGTCAGGATGGCCAACAGACTGTCCAGCGGTACCTCAACTCCACCAAGGGCCAGACCGGCAATAATTGACAGTGGCAGCATAATAATGGCTACCAGCAGCAGTGAATCACAATAGTTTCGAAACATCTGTCATGCCTGTACTCAGTGTAGAGAGCGTATTGTTAATGCGTAATATCCCCTGCACGGTACGAATCCCGGCAATGGTCTCGGAAAAAGGCATAGCGATAACGGGTATTGAGCCAAGTTGCCGGCTTAATACCGGGTGCGCCTTAATAAACGACAGTTTATCTTTAGCTGGAGCCCAGTCAGCATCAATCAGCACAATCAGGTCAGGACGACTCATGAGAATGGCCTCCCAGGTCATATGCCCCCACGGGCGTTCTACCTCAGCGGCAGCATTGGTGCCACCGGCAAGACGAATCATCTCATCGCTGATGCTCAGGGTGCCGGCAACGTAGGGGGTATTATCATCATGAGACCAGATCAGTACACGAGCCTTGCCAGCCACAGGTTTGCGTTGGGCCAGCACCTGCTTTTGTCGGGCAACCTCTTCCGCCGCAGCCTGCTCTACCTGCAAAATATCACCTAGCTCAGTAATGCTTTGCCAGACGACATCCAGGGACTCCCGAGCAGCGCAATTGACTGGCAACAGGTATGTGTTGACTCCACGATCATACCACCATGGTCGTTCACCCACGCCTTGTGGCGAGAAAGCACTGGGAAAGCCGCCGACAATAAAGTCCGTATCGGTAATCAGCATCTGCTCAATCGTCGGATAGTACTTCGACAACATGGGAATACGCTGATAGTCACTATTTAATGACGAAAAATGGCATCATCCGGATAAGCGGTCCCGACCATTCTGGCCCCGACTCCGAGCTGCAGCAGCAGCTCAGTGCTGTGCTGGTTAAGCGTGACGATCCGTTGGGGCGTCGCACCTCTTTGCAGTGAAATCCCACAGTTTTCTGTTGCTTTGGCCGGCGTAAAACCAGCACAGAGTGACCAAAGCAGTAACATCAGGATACCGGGCAATCGCATGGTGGCTATCCTGTCAGATTCAGTATTTTGATGGCGGCACAGGCAGCACCAAAGCCGTTATCAATATTGACCGTGAGCAGGCTGCCAGAGCAACTGGCCAGACAAGACTCCAGGGCAACACGACCACCGGCTGATATCCCGTACCCCACAGACGTTGGCAGAGCGATAACCGGTGCTTTGACCAGGCCACTGAGCACGGTGGGCAGTGCTGCTTCCATGCCAGCGGCGGCAATAATCACGGAGTATTGTTGTAACATGTCCAGTCGATCAAGCAGTCGCCAAAGCCCGGTGACACCAAGATCGTAGTGTTCGTCACAGGCAAAGCCATGATAAGTAAGGGTTCTCAGTGCTTCCTTGCACACCGGCACATCCGATGTACCACCGGAGACAATGGCCACCCTAGCCGGCCCGTGGGCAGTACGTTGTCCGATAACTGCCGTATTGGACAGTGCGTCATAATCCAGTTGGGTAATGATTTCATCGGGCAGAGCCTGAAACTTGTCGTGCTCCAGACGGGTCAGCAGCAAGGGGTAACCATCCACAATTGCTGCCCGGCAGATGCTGGCAATCTGATCAACCGTTTTACCCTGACAGAACACCGCCTCTTCCAGCCCTGTGCGCTGAGCGCGGGTCAGGTCCATCAAGACATCCATCACGGCGTTACAAGAAATGCACTGCCTTTGTCGTAGGCAGATAAGGTGACTGAATGGTGCTGACTGCCAGCCAGCAGCCCCTGAACGGAATGCAACAGTTCGCTGCGCTGGCTCTCTGGCAGGTTATCCAGAACCGGCTGGTCCAACTCGATAACCACGCCTTCAGAACGAACACGACAACGAACGTTTTCAGCATCGGTAGCAGTGCGGACCTGTGCTTCAATGGCATCAATCTGGCTAAGGTCAACCATGGGGATAGGTATGCCAGTCTCAACACGGCTAGAGAGACATGGCGATGCCGGCAGATCAGCCAGATCCTCGTAGCCCAGATCCCTGGCCATCTCGCGTAACTCCTGCTTGCTGATCTGTGCCTCAACAAAAGGGTGTCTGACACTTTGTTCTTTGGCGGCTATAAGCCCCGGGCGGTAGTCGTCCAGGTCATCCAGATTGGTACCCGACAGAACAGTACCCAGTGCCAGGGCATTAATGCTCGAGTACAGGCAGCTTTTGCAGTGATAACAGCGATTGACCGGATTGCGTTGATAATCGGGATCAGCCATTTCGCCGGCATTAATTTCCAGCAGATTCCAGCCCTGTTCGCTGGCAAACTGGCGAATTCGTTCAGTGGCAGCCACAGGCACCGCCGCAGAGACGGCGTGTACAATCGTGGCGTTGTGGCCAGATACACGGTGGGCGACAATGGCCAGAGTCATGCTGTCAACACCACCACTGACGGCCACGGCGTATTTATCCATGGCTGCCAGAATGGCTTTGAGCCGTTGATATTTTTCAGTGTTCATGGGGCATTTCCGTGGCAGCGGTCTCTTCTACTTGACGACGCAGTGCTTCTCTGTGGTGGTGGTCTTTGCCGTGGCTGGCAATGTCGTCCATTTCTGCTTTGATGGTACGGCCAATATCCGGGCGCTGGGCATATTTCACCCTGACACCCCCAACGAGACCGTGCTGGCGCGGCAGCTCATAACGATTGGCCAGATACCAGCGCACGCCCAGTGTCGTGGTATGTTTAAATACACTGTCGGCTACCTGTTGCTGCTGACCGGGTTTGACTAACAGGCGCAACTGAGTGGTGATTCTGCCTTTTTTACCGTAGACAGGCGTTTGCACCACATCGATAACCGAAGCCAGTTCACGCAGCGATTCGATGCCGACAGCCAGTGCTTCAGAGCTTTGGTCGTCAATATCGCACTCCATAACGACCACGTTGCCAGCAACAGCTTCTGTGCCACAATCGAGAATATTGACCCGCAGTACATTGCTCATACCGGACAATTTTCGAGTACCAAAGCCGTGGCCACAGGCAGTCAGACGCCCGCAAAGTAAATTAGAGGACGGTTGTAACCAGGCAAGAATGGCCGCACCAGTCGGTGTGATGCGCTCTCCGCTGATCCCATCATCAAAAAAAGTGAAGTCTCGCAGTAGCTCCACGGTTGCCGGTGCCGGCACTGGAATCAGACCGTGATCAGTTTTGGCCAGACCGCCACCCCAGGGAAGTGATGACACACTCCAGCTGCTCTGGTCCAGACGGGCAATCAGCCAGCCGGCGGCCAGAATATCGATGATGGAATCCCAGGCTCCGACTTCGTGGAAGCAGACCGCATCAACTTCCTTGCCATGAACCTTTGCTTCCGCTTGCGCCAGCAGTTCAAAAATACCAAACGAATGTCGTTTGGTATCTTCATCCATTGGCCAATCCATCAACCACTGGCGGATTTCAGACCAGTGCGTGTGGTGGTGATGATGATGATCATGGTGATGGTGCTCATGCGCATGATCGGCGATGGCTACCTGAAACTGGTGGCCACACAATATCTGGTCGGTGTACGTCGCAAGAGTGACTGTCGGAGACAACGACAAATCGAGCTGGCGTAAAAAATCAAGCAGTGGCTGCCTCAGTTCAGGGCAGGCATCCACAATGGCAGCAGCAAACATGTCACCGGCAATGCCACCGCAAACATCAAGATGGAGGTGCAGAATCGACATACAATCAGGCTCAAAGTAATGGACAGTTTCTCTGCTTCGAAGCGACTCAAGGCAATAATGAGGGCACACCGTACAGACTTAAAAGCTATTCAGGACGGCTAAGAGGCAGATTGATCAGACGCAGTGATCATTTCTTTTCGCCGGCTATGCTAGCTGATCGATATTGATCATTTTATGATATGGATCAATAGTGTGTTTAAATTGCCCGGTGACTGTGATGACTTAATTACGTCTGTAACTCCTTGCTACTTAAGGAAAAACAAGTATAAGCCACTATTTTATGGCTGTGTTTCAACACAGATTAACGTAACCCTTCCAAGTGTAGGCAGGTATTAACATGATGGAGGACTATTGTTTGCCAGCCGAACCATGACAAGCATCTGCTCTCTAATGGAACCGGTGAAATGGCAGAAGGGCACTCACCTGAATGGTAAGTGCCGATACGGAGGAAAATGGTCAGTCAGCTGGCGTGAAGTTCATCACAGTGTGTGGTGCCCTTTGATAACGAATTTCTTTTGCCATGTACTCCATATAAGGTTTCATATGGCTGAAGATTTTCTTGTAAGAGCCACACAGATGGTTCTGTCGGTGGGTCTCGCCAATGCCAACAATCCGATGCTTTGGACAACCACCATTGCAGAACTCCAGATACTCACAACGACGACACATGTCTGTTAACGTGCTTTCCTTGCTGTTACCGAACGACTGTTGTTTACTGCTCTGTGCCAGATCGATGGCGTAGTCGTTATTGATATTCCCCAGCTTCAGATCTTCAAAGACAAAGTGGTCACAAGGGTAGAGATCACCATTTTGTTCCAGCACCAGGGCATTGCCACAGGTCTTCTGGAAAATGCAGATTGACGGTGGATACCCGAGAGTCTGAGCCAGCATGGTTTCAAACAGGCGCACATAGATCCTGCCCACATCCTGTCTCACCCATTCATCAAAAACCTCGGTCATGAACTGGCCATAGCCGGTTGCCTCCTCAGAACCCGGCACCGAAAAAGGTGTCATGACGTTATTTTCCCGCTGCACGGGAAAAATAAGCTGAGATGACTGTTCATCAATCCGGGCATCGGACGCCATTAATTCGACGATGGGAATGTACTGGTGGTAATCCGAACCGATCGATTTGAGAAAACGGTAAACCTCAAGACCATGCTGACAGTTATGGTCATTGATGACCGTCAGTGTGTTGAATTCCACCTGGTGCTTTTGCAACCGCTCGATGGCCGCCACCACTTTTTTAAACGTGGGTTTACGACCTTTGGAAACCCGATAGCGATCATGGAGATGTTCCGGGCCATCGATGGAGACACCCACCAGAAAGCGGTGTTCAGCGAGAAACCTGGCCCACTTGTCATCAATCAGCAGGCCGTTCGTCTGAATACTGTTCTGGACCGGTTTGCCGCTGCTGTAACGCTTCTGGTACTTAATAATGGTCTTGAAAAAATCAAGGCCACAGGTGGTTGGCTCACCACCTTGCCAGGCAAAACTGACCTCTGGCAATCGGGCCTGGGCCTTCATCTGCTGCTTGATATACTGGCGGAGCGTCGCGTCATCCATTCGCACGGGCATCTTTTTGCCGTAGATCGTCTCCTTTTCCAGATAGAAGCAATAATCGCAGGACATATTGCACTGAAAGCTGCTGGGCTTGGCCATGATATGGAAGACGGAGTCAGTCAAAATAACCTCTAATTTGTCGCTTCATACAGTGAAAATAGTGCTGAATTCCACTAACCAGAGTTCGGGTGCGCAGATCATATTGACTTTGGGCCCGATTCATATTGAGGAAGATCAACAACAGACTATTTAGAAGAAATGTGCCATTTTGTGCCAGAACAGGTAACACCCTATCTGAGCAGGCTGTTTGATTATTTGGGGAGCCTTCATCTACAACACCGTGGACTACAGCAAAAGCTGTAACAGAATCTACCAGAAACACTGCGTCCTACAATAGCGTCAAACCACAGCCTTGGAGAAAAATACGAGAAAACAGGAAAGAATTAATCTCAGGATCAGGAGCACAAGCCTGAGAACGACGAGTTTTACTTATTTGCAGTTTTATAAACGACAAAAACCTCACGAAAATATCGTAAGATTCAAAGGTTTCTCTTCGTGAAAAATGGCGGACCGGACGGGACTCGAACCCGCGACCTCCGGCGTGACAGGCCGGCATTCTAACCGACTGAACTACCGGTC
>JAQFVO010000033.1 GCA_027942505.1 Endozoicomonas sp.
ATGAATCCAATGGCAGTCGTTACACCGATGTCACCGGAAACACTACGCAGCATTATTACTGGGTGCGCCATGTAAACAGTGGTGGGCAGGTTGGCGGCTTTAATGCACTGGCCGGAACGCCAGGACAGGGAACCGCCATTATCAACCTGGCGGACCTGCTACTGGAAAGCCCGGAGCTGTCAGAGCAACCCTTTTCCGTGCGCAATATTGGTACAGACGAAGCACCGGAACATGTGCTGATCTTCAATGGCTATCTGGCAGTAAACGGGCCGGTGAATATCAGCCAGCTTAAATCCGGTGAACTGCAAAATGGCACTGCTTTGACCGTGGGGCGTGGCTCCATTGAGCTGAGCACCGGCACCGATGGCTTTGGCCAGATGGTAATTACCGGTAGTGGCGGCATTGCCAACAATGATTACCTGCTGCTGAAAGAGGGACGGATTGAGTCGTTTATTTACAGCCAGACTGAAGGCCATATCCGCTACAAAGAAGTCCGCCGGACAGAGAGCGGTATAGCCACTAACGGCCAGCAGGTAAGCATTCCTGCCTACTTTAAAAGCCAGCCAACGGTCAACCTCTACCCCCGTGATATTTCTGTTTACAACGCCAACTACCCCAACCAGAGCCAACGGCTGGAAATGGATCATACGACACCACTTCCCCATCCCACTATTGAGGGAGCGTGGGTCTTTACACCCTATGCCCGTTTACTTCTCTCCGATGGCAGCACCACCGAAGCCCACGGCCTGAGCTATTTTGGCAGTAATAACAGCCAGAGATGGGAAATTAACGGTGTACAGGGTCTAACATCTGTTGTCGTTTATGGTCGCGGCGCGAGCAGCCGTCACAGTGGCAGCGGCAATACCTGGCAAAACCGAAAGGTGACCATGCAGCTGGAGTACCGCGGTACCGGTGGTGGCTGGATCAACGCGGGCAGCAGCTCGGTGGATATTAACCAGTTCAATACCCATGCCTTGCAGGTCAGCAAAAGTCTGGCTCAGGGCAACTATGATATTGCCGTGACCTTTTCAGCGGCAGACCGGTCAGGCACGTTTACCAGTGGGGCGCTGGAGTATGACTACACGCAGAGCAATAAGACCGGTGCCGGCTGGTCAAAAACGCTGTATGCCCCTCCTGGCAGGTTTGAATACAGTAAAAAACACACCCGGTACATCAGCCTTGACAGCCACGCTTTGAGTGGCTGGGAAGTCACCCGGATTGATTACTCAGCGAAGATTTCATTCACCATTAAGGCCCGAACCGCTTATGACGGCAGCTTTATTACTAATAACAAAAGACCCGGAGAAGCCTATATAGAAGTGCCTGACGGCAAGGGCGGGGTAAAGAAATACCGTGCCTATAGCGGGACTTCTGAACAGGGGTACTATAACGAGGACGTGTGGAACTATGAAGATTCCCGCGAACTCAATATCAACTGGTCAGACGCAGCCTACAAGGACGGGAAAATTCGGGGAGAAGTCAAACTTTACACTTCATCCTCGCAGTATACGCGAGAAAGTTTTGGCGGCCAGGGGGCATCTGGTGGTGATCCTGTAGCCACAGCCTATGCCAGTGCCACCATCAGTAATATTACGGCCACTGTCTACTACCGAAAAGTCAGACCTCAGAGCAGCACCGCCAGCAATACCTTTTACTGGGACAGTAGCCACTACGACCTTGGCGCTACTGACATCAGTATCACTGACGCCATTATCCACTGGACCGCCACTGGCGAATAGACAGGAGCACCATCATGGGTATCAGACGATCTAACGACATCACCCGTGTAAACAGGACGTTCGGCACCAATGGCTCGGCACTTGAGCCCAGCAGCGCCTATAAACGTAGCGTTGCACAAATGGGCGATTTCAACACGTTCTCCCTGAGAAACAGCTGGCACGAACGGGGCAAATTCGGTCT
>JAQFVO010000127.1 GCA_027942505.1 Endozoicomonas sp.
TTGAACCACAAAGACACCAAGGCACAAAGGAAGCCTTTTTTGTCTGCCGGGCGTAGCCTGAGCAGGCCCGGAAAAAACTTTGTGTCTCGGTGTCTTTGTGGTTCCCTTCTTTTCAGAGCCTTTTGCGACGTCCTCGATGGAGTGTGTCGCAAAAAGCATAAAAGCCCTGAACCAAACCAAGGAAATTTTAATGACACCCATTACCAATACACCAGTTAATGAACAATCACAACACGGCCAACTCCGGAGTACTGGAACCCATAATCACCGTGACGTTTCACCAGCAAAACAGTCGTGGCTGTCATCCTTGGGAAAGCAATTCGGGACTGCCTTTCACTCGTTTATGCAATGGCCATTTAGCTCCACAGATGCAGCCAGAACATCAATCACTAACAAGAAAACAAAACAAGTAACTCAGCATCGGGTTCGGTATTACAATGCACTGACTCCAGAACAATGGCACGATACATATGGACAGGTAACACTGCCAGGAAACTCTGATCAAATGATGCAATGGGTTATATTTAATGACCACACTAACTCAGAAAGACTGACCACCACCAGCCCTCCGTTAAGAAAAACTGAGCTGACCCAGCTCAAAGCAATCTTGCATAATCTGAAAAAGCATTATCCGGTCAACACTCCAACCGTCCATCTGATTTATGAAATATTCCAACCAGAACTTTTGACTGAAGAGCAAATTACCAAGGTAAATGAATTCTTCCAGCAATTGGAAAAAAATCATAACAATTTAAGAGTTGTCGACTTTCAGAGAATTAAACACCAGATTTCATTTGGCGAGGGTTTATCACGAGCAAAAGAGAAAATAATTGAATCACAGAGCAATGGACTCTTTCCAAGAATCAATATTTGCCTTGAATTAGATAAAGTACTCGGTAGGAATATTATTGATTTCCATCATTGCTATGGCAATGATAAACAGACGATATGGCAAAACATGGTCAAAATATACCCATGGTTAAGCAGTTTTAATGGTGAAGACATACTCAGCGTATACGATGCGACTGATACCGGGCATCTACAAATGTTCACAAAATTCAAACAACAATTGGACAACATGCCATTAGCTAAATTGGAGTCTGTTGCATTAAAGGATAAAAACAAATTCCCCTCTACCCTCAAGGGGGCATACATTGATCTGCATAGAAGCGTCTTGTTGTACAATCCTGAGGTTACCTGCAACTGTGAACAGAAACACAGTTTGATACATCGGGACTTTGATACCACTATGAGTGGACCAATGCCTAACATGAAACTCGCCCCAAGAGATATTTTTGGCCTTGTTACCTGTTTGCCGTTTAATTCAGGACCAATGTGTGACCAGATCTGTTTTATCACGGAAGATAACGTTATGGGTGTGGCAGTGAGTAAAAATACGAACCTGAAAGCTGTTCTGGACAGATCCCTCCATGAACTTGTCGACGCTGTCGAATCGGGTTCCATGGAAACAAAGGGGGATGTCATTAACAACTACAACTATGTGTATAATCAGCTTGCAGATGTGTTGGTCAGGAGAAACGAGTTACCATTTAGCCATTCGGCAGTTGACAGTTTGAGAGTAGAAGTTATATGACCGATGTTCCTGAGCTACCTGTGCCGACAAATAGCCATTCTCAGGGTAGACATTAAAGAATCTTAAAGGTCAAACCACCCAGCCGACGCTGCGACGGCGGCTGTCATAAAAGGCTCTGAAAAGAAGGGAACCACGAAGAGCACGAAGGCCACAAAGGAAAAGAATAGCGCTACTTTTGCTCTTTGTAGTTCCCTTCTTTTCAGGACCTTCTGGCAACTTCTGAGCAAAAAATCAAATAAAAAATAGTTTATTGCTTCTTTTTATTCCTGTTCTTAGTGCCAATACTGTCTATTGTTGCCGCTTGCAAGTTCCTCCCGTCACGTCCGTTACCAACAAATCAATGGGAATAGCGATCAGCAACATGGCATAAAGTGTGCTGGCAAAATAATAAACGGAGGGGGAGACCAATAACTTCAAATAATATTTGAGGGTCTGGATATGGTGCCACAACCATCGGCAACTGACGTGTATTCCAGCAACAGGGCTGCTCAGCACCAGCCGACAGGCAAAAGCGCAGCATACAGGACAGGTGTAGCGTTGTTCTTCAAGTCACTTCATCCTGGTTATCTATCAGAGTCGGCGCAGGTGGAATACCCGACCTTTTGTGCGGATTCATCAGACCAAAAACACCATACCCTGTCACAACGTACTGAACTTGCGGCCAGAGTGATCTGTACCTACGCCGGGTTGCCCCCGGCAGTTGTCTCTTATGTCAACTCCCTGGCAAACATATCTGCCGCTGTCCGCTGGATCGAGAGCAAATGTATAGAACTGGTGACGGGTCGGAATGTCCAGGAAAAGCCTGCTGGAGCTGGCATAAAACGGTGGGAAAAACGGAACTGCGTCACATCTTGTCGTCCGGCCCGGTTATCGAAACCAGTGGTGGCACTCGGCGCGGTCTCCTGTCTGGGCACAGTCGGTGCAAAAACGCAGTGGATTGAAGTGAATAGCACGCAAACGCTGCGCAAAATTGGCCATGATCCAGCCTATCCGCTTGATGGCCATTACCGTCAGGTGGCTCACATTGATGCCAGGGGCCTGCCCGGCCCGATAGGCAATGAGTCTCATCCGTTTGTTGGTGAGTACGACGGGCGCTGTAAAATGATTCATCATCTTGGCCACTGTTTCGTTAAAAAACTCGATGGAAATGGCCGCATCTACAACCAGATTTATCTCAAGGCCAGGATCGTATCCGACGAACAGGCTGGCGTGGTCGCCTGTCAGATGTCCGGAAAGTCAGCCCTCAGCCGTATTACCGTGCGAGAGAGTAGTGTTACTACCAATAAAGATAATACGCCCGCCGGTTTTGCCACTGGTGTAGCGGGTAATAACACCGTCATCGACGGCTTTAATGTGATGGGTCCTGCCTCAGTAGAAACCCGGCAAAAAGGCTCCCCCGCAGGTCTCGTGGTGGGTGAGGCACACGGCATTATAAACAATACGAGGTCAGTGTTTGGCAAGGTCAAAACCCTCGAGAGGAGGTCTATGGCAGGCTCTGTTGCTGGCACGACGAATGGAGTCATTAACAACACGGTGAACATTCATGCCAGTGTCAAAACTCTTCGGGATCAGGCCTATGCGGGTGGGGGGGCTGGCCATGCCCTCAGGGGAGCTGTTATCGATAAGACAGTACTGGTGGAATGTAAACTGACCTCTTACGGAAAAGAATCCAGTATCGGCGGAGGGGCGGGAGTGGTCGAAGAGAGTGCAACGGTCAGTGACACGCTGTTGACCGATACGTATCTCAGGACCCATGGTGAGGATGCGGATGCGGCTGCCGGCGGAGGTTTCGTGATGGGTAATGTTACCACGACGACGATGGTTGACGGCGAAGTCTTAACGCACGGTACTGATGCTGAGGCTGCCGTTGGTGGTGGGCAAGTGTATTATGGGCTAGTGGACAAAACGACTGGCCGTGATGCCACTATCAAGACCACGGGAAGCAGTGGTGACGCTGGGGTGGGAGCCGGCATGGTCTTGGTGGGGGCTGTCAGCCAGACGTCTTGTTACAACAGCAAAATTGTAACTGCCAATTCCAAAGCCCTCGCCGGAGTCGGTGGGGGCGACGTTTATGGCATTGTTGAAGAGGTTGTTTCCATCAGGTGCAACGTAACCACCTCAGGAAAGGAATCTAATGCTGGTCTTGGGGTCGGAAAAGGTGAGGCTGACAAGGTGACGGCGATGTATAGCATGGTAGAGGCCACGGGCAAGAAAGCAACAGTTGCCAGAGACAAAGACTTCTTCGATTGCTCCACATCGGTTGGTAAAAGTACGAGTCTTCCCTGTTGCGACCAGGACTACAATGGATCGTGCATTAGCATACCGGCTGAATCATGCCGTTATGCTGACCTGCGAGTGTTGACTGCACGGTGCGACCCACTGCCGCCGCCTTACTTCGACTCTGGGAGAGGTGGAGGGTTTATCTGCCCGACCGGATCGACCGAACGGTCCTTGAACGTTACTGGTACACCTGTAGTGAACGTAAGTGAGATATTTCCGACCACGCCACTATTGCTATCCGGTTCAGGATCTGCACCGAATATCGCAGTAGTGGTGGGTATCACTCTTGGCTTAGTCGGCGCTGCTGCCCTGATCGGTATCGGTGGCACCGCCATTTATCGCCACTACTTCAACAGAGGTGAGCAGAAAACTGAATCCGACGGCATCCACGATTTGTGAGTTGCCTTTCAGATTATCAGCTGCATATTGGCCTCGTAGCAGCTTGAGAAAACGCAGAGTGGTCCATTAACACCTGCCTGGGGAAGTTCTCAGGATAGAAATTGAGGAAGCACAGTACACAGTCAGAATGGTCGAAAATGCTAACCAACCATCATTCCCGCGCAATCGCAAGCATAAAAGCCTTGAAGAACACGAAGGCCACAAAGGAAAAGAAAAGCTTTTCTTCGTGCTCTTCGTGGTTCCCATCTTTTCAGAGCCTTTTGCGACACCCTTCTTCAGAAGGATGACGGCTGGTTAGAATTTTCACCATTCCGCCTGCCCTGGCCCTCCGTCATTGACAGAATCAACGCCTGCAAACCTTACTTACAACAATAATGATCAAGAAAAGAAGAGCTAAAACTAATGCGAACATTTTCGACATTCAGTTAGTTCATTTTCTTACGTTAATTAACACGCTGACCAGACAGTTTCACGGCACGAAACACTTCAATCCTGCATCTTGAATTATTTGGGCACTTAATCCTCAGCCTCTTTTGGTCATTACCGGGTTCTTAAGCCCTGGATCTTGAAGATACGATAGACCTCCCTCCCCTGCCCCAGCTTTAACAACTAACTAGCTGGTTAGTAATCCATAGACAGCAAATCACTACTATAGTGGTACCAATCTGAAAACCTTACTCTAACTAACGCACTAATAAATCAGCTTCAGACATTTTGAAGGTCAACATCATGATAAATGAGCAACCGGGAAGCAGTAGTGTTGATTTTAGAAATTCACCGATACAAGAAGAGGGAGAAACACACCTTCGTGGCTGTTGTTTCGGCCGCTGGATTGTCGCTGTGTATGAATTTTGCAAATCAATCAAACAAAAATTTATCAATTGGCGGGTTAGTAAAACCTACAAAAAGTCATTACATGAATATAATATCAGCGATGTTTTGGCAGCGGTAAGTGGAGAAGACAACAAGCTTGGTCAAGGCCATCATGCCAGGATTGATCGTTATCAGATGGCAGGAGAAGACAATCAGCCGCTCGAGATTGCGTATAAAACCCCTGACATTTCAAAAGCATTGACAAATCCCCTTAAGGCCGGACTGGGAGAAACAACTCTCATGAAAGCTGAGCAACAAATTTTGGCACAAGAGATGCAAATTATGACTGCATTATCTCATCCAAATATTATTAAGCCAGTGTCTTCAAAAAATGGAATCGCTGAAAATTCGACAGTCATTATGACCAGAGATTTCTCAGAGGAAGAAAAACTTTCACTCAAACAAAATATTTCCCCAGGCGTTAATGCGCCTGATTTTGATTTTGAGATTATTGAGTCCGTCACAACCGAAGCCCCTGGTATTGCATTACCTCTTGCAGACACAACGCTTCGAGCACACTTGTCTGTAGATTCATTAACAGTAGCGCAAAAAGATTCTGTCATACGAGCACTGACTGCCGCTGTAGAATACATGCATAAAAATGGCTTTATCCATTTGGATATCAAGCCGGATAATATCCTGAGAAAAGGTGATGAATGGTTGTTGAGTGATTTTGGCGTGGCAGTTCACTTTAGTCAACTTGCGAATGGGTCAACTGATTACATGCCTTTGGTAATTGAAAGTAAAGATGGAGATGGAGCTCACATCCTGTTTGGGACAGTAAATTACAAATCACCTCAGTTGCTAGCACGTCTCTTTCTTTTTGCTTGTGGCGATCAGGCTACAACAGCGGATGTGGCCAGAGAACTTTTACAACCAGGGTTGATAAATCCTACCTTTTACACCGATGCCCGCGATGCAGATGCCTTTTCACTTGGTATTGTCTTGTTTGAAGTCCTGACAGGTGAAAATCCTAGTCCTGATCTGAGGTTATTTGAGGGCGAGGAAGTGGAAAGGCTCCCAGATTTATTTCAAGGACATGTTAATAAGCTGTTGGAAACACATAGAGACGTGATTGGAGATTATTACGAGATTGTCGCAGGATTACTGCAATCAGATTGCAGCCAACGGATGACCGTTCCCGAAGCAGAGAATCATCTCGCCCGAATAGCTCTACCGGATTAAGGGCCCTCTGTAATGCTGGCTGTAAGGGTGATGCAAAAGTCTAATCCCCCCCCGGCCGTCATCCTCGGGAAGGAGGTTGTCGCAAAAAGCATAAAAGCCTTGAACCACAAAGACACAAAGAACACCAAGAAGAGCTTTTCCTTTGTGTACTTTTGCCTTTGTGGTTCCCTTCTTTCCAGGGCTCTTTGGGCAACCTCGAAGTCGGATATATGCCGCGAGAACTGGATCCCCACCTTCATGACGCATGGTGGAGGGGTTTGACCTTTTGCGTCAGGCTCTAAATGGGTGCAAGGAGAAAGAACCCACTTCCAGTTTTCCCGCCTGCACATAAAGACCGTGGCTATAGAATATGACAAAAGCTTTCTATCATTCCCCTCCTTGCTCCGGCATCAGTCAAAGCCTGCACGCAGTCGGAGTGTCCATTCTGAGTAGCGACGAACAACGGGGTGAAGATCAAACAACCGCCGTGGATGTTTGCTCCGCCAGCGAGCAGGGCTTTCAGGCAGCCGGTGTGCCCATCATGGGCCGCGATGTACAGCGGGCTGGCAAGATCTGAAGTCCGTACCGCATTGAGATCGGCTCCTGCAGCAATCAGGGCCTGCACGCAGCGGGTGTGCCCATTCTGGGTAGCCAGGAACAGCGCGGTAAAGCCTGAATGGGCGGCGTTAAGACTTGCCCCGGCAGCAGCCAGAGCCTGCACGCAGCCGGTGTGCCCCCTCTCGGCAGCCAAGTGCAGTGGGGTGGCACCCGAAGAACAGATGGCGTTGGGATTAACCCCACCATCGGTCAGAGCTTCGAGAAAATCGATATCTCCAGACTCGGCAGCCTGGAACAGCGATTCAATTTCGAGATACGGATTCACAAGGTTAACCACGCAGCGTAAAATTCTGCCAAGAAAACCTGGGCTGTTATCAACGGAACGATGAGCTTGCAAAGCTTGGGATTCGTCGGAGGGCATGTCTTCCGGTATTATTGGAAACGGGTTTTTCTGACACAAGGTACAGGTTTTGGGCGGGGTATGTGTTTGGTTTATCAATACAGAAATACAGCCCATATCGACACGATGTCCACATCGGGTTTTGGCAATTGTGGGCACAACATATCGGCCATGAAAACTAACCCGACAAATGGCACAGAAGTCACCCTCAGACAAGGGTCGAGCGGTGGACCGGGAAACAGCATGCATAAGTGAAACACCAGTTTTAAAAATTTGGCCAATCTTAGAGTGAAATAAAGGTTGTTGGTTCCACTCCCCCCTGTGCCAACATAGTTGAATTTAAAAACCTAAACAGGGAACGGCCAGAAAAAACAAGAGAAAAAATAAGGACACCCATAAATTTCCAGAGAGGTGAAAATCTCTGAGATAAGAATAAGTGTCCTTTTCTTCTCACGGCGCTCTATGCAATAATTTTCAGTGTCAGCATAAGATTATCCAGCACTTGCCGGATGTCGGAAAACTTTTTATTAAGATTGGTATCGGATGCAATCAGCCCCTCGATCCTAACATCTT
Source organism: Endozoicomonas sp. (assembly GCA_027942505.1). Taxonomy (GTDB): domain Bacteria; phylum Pseudomonadota; class Gammaproteobacteria; order Pseudomonadales; family Endozoicomonadaceae; genus Endozoicomonas. The sequence continues at coordinate 7,842 of JAQFVO010000127.1, forward strand.
TATTGAGGTCGTTTAGCATTAGATGGAACCACAATACCTTACTTTGTAACGACCTTACCTCCTCTTCTCTGGCCAATTTAGAACCATCGTGTACATTATGTAGAGTCAGGTTTTTACCAATGTCACAAACTTCAGCTGCTTTATCGATGTGCAAAGAGTGGAGACGATCAAGAAATTCCAAACTGCTAACAAATTTATCTCGCTGTTCAACCGTGACCCCTTTGATTGATTCGATGTAATCATTGCGTTCTTTAATAAATGATTCGCTGACATGTATTCCTTCTTTCAGTAGAGCGGAATGATTAACACTGAACTTTCTACGAAGCTGATCAATAGTATTAGCCTCATGATCATAGGTTTTGATTGCCGAACCGGCTTTAGTTTTTAAATCCTCCACAAGCTCTGTGATTTTCTGTGTTATCGGCCCTAGAACCTCCACATATGTCTGTTGTAATACAGCAACATTAAGCACGGGGAGATCATTCTTTAATAGACGAGTACTAAACGTCGTGACCACAGATGAGAAATCTTGTTCCTGAGAGTCACTGGAAACCCTGCGCGTATCAATAGACGTGCGCTCAACCTGTCTTGCCATGTGCGTGCTCCCTGCACGTGGTAACAAGCACTTTATCTTAGTTGCAATGGAGGCAAACTTACCCCGAAACCAGCCAGCCACACGGGA